>JANPMA010000123.1:0-7813 GCA_031422595.1 Novosphingobium sp.
GGAAGTTCCCGAAATCTACGACGGGATCATCACCATCCAGGCCGCCGCCCGCGATCCGGGCAGCCGCGCCAAGATCGGCGTGATCAGCCGCGACAGCAGCATCGATCCGGTCGGCGCCTGCGTCGGGATGAAGGGCAGCCGGGTTCAGGCGGTCGTGCAGGAAATGCAGGGCGAAAAGATCGACATCATCCCCTGGAGCGAAGATACCGCGACCTTCGTAGTCAACGCGCTACAGCCCGCCACCGTCAGCCGCGTGGTGATCGATGAGGAAGAAAGCCGGATCGAAGTCGTGGTTCCCGACGACCAGCTGAGCCTGGCGATCGGCCGCCGCGGCCAGAACGTGCGGCTGGCCAGCCAGCTCACCGGCAGCCAGATCGACATCATGACCGAAGCTGAGGCGAGCGAGAAGCGCCAGAAGGAATTCGCCGAGCGTTCGAAGATGTTCGAGGAAGAACTCGACGTCGACGAGACCCTTTCGCAGCTGCTGGTCGCCGAAGGCTTCAGCGAGCTCGAAGAAGTGGCCTATGTCGAACTCGCCGAACTGGCGACGATCGAAGGCTTCGACGAAGAACTGGCCGAAGAGCTGCAGAGCCGTGCCGCCGAAGCACTCGAACGCCGCGAGCAAGCCTACCGCGAGGAACGCCGCGGTCTGGGCGTCGAGGATGCGCTGGCCGAAATGCCGCACCTCAGCGAACAGATGCTGGTCACGCTGGGCAAGGCCGGGATCAAGACGCTTGATGATCTGGCCGACCTGGCCACCGACGAGCTGATCGCCAAGAAGCGCGCCGAACAGCGCCGCCGCGACGGCAGCGCCCCGGCCCGCAAAGAACGCGAGCAGGATCGCGGCGGGGTGCTGGGCGAATATGGCCTCTCGGAAGAGCAGGGCAACGAAGTGATCATGGCCGCGCGTGCGCACTGGTTCGAAGAGGAAGACACCTCCGGGCCAGCATCAGAGGAGGCCGCCGATGCGGATTCCTCACAATGAGCCGCTAGGTTCCGCAGCCACTGCGCAGTGCAATTCGGGGCAGCCCGAACGGCGCTGCATCCTGACCGGGGACCATGGTTCCCGCGATGATCTGCTGCGCCTGGCGATCTCACCCGAAGGACTGGTCCTGCCCGATGCCCTGGCCCGCGCGCCGGGGCGGGGGGCCTGGATCGGCGTTTCGCGCGCTGCGCTGGAAACGGCGATCGCCAAGGGCAAGCTGAAGGGCGCCCTGGCGCGGGCCTTCAAAGGCGCCGAGCTGACTATTCCGGCTGACCTGCCAGAACGGATCGCGGCGGCACTGCACCGTGCCTTTACCGACCGGCTGGGGCTGGAGATGAAAAGCGGCAAGCTGTTGGTCGGGTCCGACCGGATCGCCGAGAATGCGCGGGGCGGCAAGGTTGAATGGCTGGCCCATGCTGCCGACGCGGGCGAGGACGGGTCGCGCAAGCTAGATCAAGCCTGGCGCGTTGGCCGTGAGGAAGAAGGATCCGGGCGGCAGGGGTTAACCTTGCCACTGGACCGGGCAGCGCTGTCTGTGGCATTGGGCCGCGACAACGTCGTGCACCTGGCGCTGACCGACCGCGATGCGGCGGCGCGCCTCGAAGTCCCGCTCGGGCGCTTGCTGCGTTATCTTGGGCAGGCCGAAGTGAGTGAACAGGAATTTGGCGATGATGCGGCTCCACCGGCTGCGTCTTCACCTGCGACGAATTGAGATTTGAAGGGCGAATTTGAGCATGAGCGACAGTGATAACAAACCGACTCTGGGCCGCAAGCCGCTGGGCCTGAAGACTTCGGTTCAGGCGGGCGAGGTCAAGCAGACCTTCAGCCACGGCCGCACCAACAAGGTGGTGGTCGAGGTCAAGCGCCGCAAGCTGCTCGGCAAGCCCGGCGCGGCCGAAGCTGCTCCGCCGCCTCCGCCGCCGCCGCCCGCACCGGTCGCCGCAGCGCCCAAGCCGGCCGCGCCCAAGCCTTCTTCGCCCGCCAGCGAAACCCCGCAGGAGCGCGTCGCCCGGCTCCAGCGCGAGGCCGAGGAAGCGCGCCTGTCGGTGCTTGAAGAGCAGACCCGCCGCGAAACCGAAGTGCGCCAAAAGGCGATGGACGAAGAGCGCCGCCGCGCCGAAAACAACCGCAATGCCGAAGCCGAAGCGGCTGCTGAGCCCGCGCCGGTTGTCGAGGAACCCGTCGAAATCGAAGTTGCCAGCGATGGCGAAGTCGAGGAAGCCCCGCGTGGCGGGTCACCCGCGCCGCGCCGCTTCACCCCCGTGGCCGCACCCAAGCGCCCCGAACCGGCGGCCAAGAAGGTGGCTCATCCGCGCGACAAGAGCGGCGGCGACCAGCGCCGCCATGCCGGCAAGCTGACCGTCAGCCGCGCGCTCAATGAGGATGAAGGCGCCCGCGCCCGTAGCCTCGCCGCGCTCAAGCGGGCACGCGAAAAGGAACGCCGCGCGCACTTCGGCGGCAGCGCCCAGCCGCGCGAAAAGCAGGTCCGCGATGTGGTGGTGCCCGAGGCGATCTCCGTCCAGGAACTGGCCAACAGGATGGCTGAAAAGGGCGCTGACCTGGTCAAGGCCTTGTTCAAGATGGGGGTGATGGTTACCCTCAATCAGACGATCGATCAGGACACTGCTGAACTGCTGGTCGAGGAGTTTGGCCACAACATCCAGCGCGTCTCGGAAAGCGATGTCGATATCGACACCGCCGTCGACTTCGATGCGCCCGAAACGCTCAAGGTTCGCCCCCCTGTGGTGACGATCATGGGTCACGTCGATCACGGCAAGACCAGCCTGCTCGACGCGCTGCGCGGCACCGATGTGGTGCGCGGCGAAGCCGGCGGGATCACCCAGCATATCGGTGCCTACCAGATCAAGACCAAGGGTGGCGATCTGGTCACCTTCCTCGATACCCCGGGCCACGAAGCCTTCACCGAAATGCGCCAGCGCGGCGCCAACGTGACTGATATCGTGGTGCTGGTGGTGGCCGGTGACGACGGGCTGATGCCGCAGACGGTCGAAGCGATCAATCACACCAAGGCGGCCGGCGTGCCGATGATCGTGGCGATCACCAAGGCCGACAAGCCCGAATTCAACGCTCAGAAGATCCGCGAACGCCTGCTCGAGCATGAGATTGTGGTCGAAGCGATGTCGGGAGAGGTTCAGGACGTTGAGGTTTCGGCCAAGACCAAGGCCGGGCTGGACGAACTGATCGAGAAGATCCTGCTCCAGGCCGAAGTGATGGAACTGCGGGCCAACCCCGATCGCCCGGCCGAAGCCGCGGTGATCGAGGCCAAGCTCGACAAGGGCAAGGGTCCGCTGGCGACCGTGCTGATTACCCGCGGCACGCTGAAGGTTGGCGACGTGTTGGTGGTTGGCACCCATTCGGGCCGGGTCCGCGCCATGCTTGACGACAAGGGTCGCCAGATCAAGTCCGCGCCGCCGGCGCTGCCGGTCGAAGTGCTGGGGATCAGCGGCGTGCCGATGGCCGGTGACACGCTCGCCGTGGTCGAAAACGAAGCCCGTGCCCGCGAGGTTGCCGCCTATCGCGCCGAAAAGGCTACCGCCAAGCGCACCACGACCGCTCCTGCCAGTATCGAAAACATGTTCTCGGCGCTCAAGGCCAAGACCGATGTGATCGAATACCCGGTGGTGGTGAAGAGCGACGTGCAAGGTTCGACCGAGGCGATCGTCAATGCGCTCAACAAGCTTTCGAACGACGAGATCAAGGTCAAGGTGCTGCAATCGGGGGTCGGGGCGATCACCGAAAGCGATGTGAGCCTTGCGGCCGCAACGGGCGCACCGATCATCGGCTTCCATGTCCGTCCCAACGCCAAAGCGCGCGAGATGATCGAGCGTCAGAAGGTGCGGATGAAGTACTTCGACGTGATTTATCACCTGACCGACGATGTCGCCAAGGAGATGGCCGGAATCTGGGGTCCGGAGCGGATCGAACACGTGGTCGGCCGGGCCGAGGTCAAGGATGTCTTCACCTCTGGCAAGCGCGACAAGGCGGCGGGTCTGCTGGTGCTCGAAGGCTACGTCAAAAAGGGCATCAATGCCCGCCTTACCCGCGACGATGTTATCGTCTCGAAGACCACCATCGCCAGCCTGCGGCGCTTCAAGGACGATGTTCCCGAAGTCCGCGCTGGTCTGGAGTGCGGCGTGGTCCTGGCCGATACCAACGATGTGAAGGCCGGCGACATGCTCGAACTGTTCGAAGTGGAGGAACGCGAGCGGACCCTCTAAGGGTCAGCCCGCGCCCGCGCTGCGATGGCACCCCCAGCCACTCCCGAAACCCGCTCGGTCCGCCTGCTCAAGGTGGGCGAGCAGGTGCGTCATGTGATCAGCGAGCTGCTGTCCCGGCAGATGGTCCACGACGAAGTGCTGACCGCCCATGCGGTCAGCGTCACCGAAGTGCGGATGTCGCCCGATCTGCGCCATGCCACGGTCTTCGTGAAGCCGCTGCTCGGCCAGGACGAGGAGGTGGTGCTGAAGGCGCTGCGCACCCATACGGCCTTCTTCCAGAAGGAAGTGGCCGGCAAGCTCAAACTCAAATATGCCGCCAGGATCAAGTTTCTGCCGGACGAGAGCTTCGACGTTGCCGAAAAGATCGACGCCTTGCTGCGCGATCCCAAGGTGCAGCGGGATCTTGGGGATTAACCCGGCACCAGCCGCGCATTGATCGTGATCTTGACGTTCTTGCCCACCACCACGCCATAGGCGGTCATGCCGAAATCGCGGCGGTTGATGGTGGTGCGGGCGTTCAGCTGCACCGGTTCGCGGCCGGCGGCGCGGGCCGGGGGATCGCGGAAGGTCACGTCGAGCACTGCCGGGCGAGTAACCCCGCGTGCGGTTATCTGGCCGTCGATCCGCGCGGTGGTGGGCCCGGTCATCGCCATGCGGTGGCCCGAAAAGTTGACCGTTGGATAGTGCGCGACATCGAAGAACGACTTGCCGCGCAGATAGGCGGTATCGGTCTTGCCGCCTGCGTCCAGCGACCGGGCGTCGACCTCGACCTCGAGGTCGATCACGTCGAGCCGGTCAGGCTGGATCCGGATGTAACCCTTCATCGCCGGAAAGCGCGCGGTCTTGCTGCCGAAGCCCATATAGGAAACCCTGGCGCTCACCTGGCTGCTGGCGCCATCCAGCTGATAGCGATGCGAAGGACTGGCGGCGGCCAGCACCAGCAAAGGCAGCAGGGATAGAGCAACTCGCACGTGGACCCGTTTCTTTGCTGTTTTGCGCGCGCCAGAGGGAATTCAGTGCCGATCCACAGCCATGCTGTCAATCGCACTGGCACTTTGGGGATCGCGCCTTAGATAACGCACATGGCCAAGCTCTATTTCTACTACGCCAGCATGAACGCAGGCAAGTCGACCACGCTGCTGCAAGCGAACTTCAATTACCACGAACGCGGCATGACTACCATGCTGTGGACCGCGGCGTTCGATGATCGCGGCGGGGACAGGGCGATCGAAAGCCGGATCGGGCTGCACGCCGATGCCCACCGGTTTGAAGGTGAGACCGATCTGTGGGAGCGGATCACCGCCGCGCACCGGGTTGAGCCGCTCGCCTGCGTGCTGGTGGACGAAGCCCAGTTCCTGACTGAGCCCCAAGTCTGGCAACTGGCCAAGATTGCCGACCAGGTCAAGATTCCGGTGCTGTGCTATGGCCTGCGGACCGATTTCCAGGGTGAGCTGTTCCCCGGTGCCAAAGTGCTGCTGGGGATCGCCGACTCCTTGGTCGAGCTGAAGGCGGTGTGTCACTGCGGGCGCAAATCGACCATGAACTTGCGCGTCGATGAAAGCGGTGCGGCGGTCAAGCAAGGCGCGCAGACCGAGATCGGCGGGAACGACCGCTATGTTGCGCTGTGCCGCAAACACTTCGTCGAGGCGCTGGGATGGTGAAGGCCGACCCGCTGGGGTTGCCCACGGTGCTGGAGGAGGGGGCGCTGCGCAGCCACATGATCACCTGGGCCGGATACGAACGCGACAGCGCGATCTCTTCGGTGGTAGAGCGCGATCGTGAAAGGCTGAGGCTGTGAAGGAGACTGGACCATGCGTCTGATTGCTGCCGGATTGTTCAGCCTGCTGGCGGCGAGCGCTGCCTTGGCCAAGCCCGCTCCGCCGTGGCCGCAGCTGGGCGCCGAGGCGAGCATTCCCTTCCCCAATTTCGGTGCGATCCGCAATTTCGAAGCTGACAGCGATGTCGGCATCTGGATCGAGGATCAGCAGCACCGCTGGTATTACGGCAAGTTCCTGGGGCCATGCCCGGGCGTCCAGTTTGCGCGGGGGATCGGTTTCGACACCCGTGGTTCATCCCGGTTCGACAAGTTCAGCAAGATCGTGGTCGGCGGCGATCTTTGCATGTTCGAGAGCTTCGTCACCGCCGAAAAGCCGCTCCCGCGCAAAGATCGCGAGAAATTGCGCAAGCAACAGGCAGCGGCGAAAGCCCAGGAAAAGGTTCCCAACTGAATGAACGAGACCATCCTCAAGGCCGCCGCGCTGATCGTACCGCTGGTTATCGCGATCGTGTTCCACGAAGTGGCGCACGGCCTTGCCGCGCGGGCGCTGGGCGACAGGACCGCGCAAGAGATGAACCGGCTGAGCCTCAACCCACTGCGCCATGTCGATCCAATCGGAACGGTCGTACTTCCCGGGTTTCTGGCGCTGGCCAGTCTGCCGGTGTTCGGCTGGGCCAAGCCGGTTCCGGTCAACGGCCAGCGCCTACGCAATCCGCGCCGCGATATGATGCTGGTGGCCGCGGCGGGACCGGGAATGAACCTGGTGATGGGTGTGGTTGGGGCAGTGCTGCTGGGGCTGCTGCTGGGCACAGTCAGCAATGCCGAGGAGCTTGGCCCAATCATGGGCTTTGTCGCGCTCAACCTGTTCAACTTCATCCTGATCAACGTGTTCCTGGCGCTGTTCAACCTGCTGCCGATCCCGCCGTTTGACGGTTCGCACATTCTCGAAGGGATGTTGCCGGACGGCGCGGCGCGAGCCTACGCCAGCTTGCGCAACTACGGCTTCCTGCTGGTGTTCGCCCTGATCGTCATCCTGCCTCAACTGGTGCCCGGTTTCGATCCGGTCGGCGCGCTGATCGGCAAGCCGGTCAATTGGCTGACCGGCCAATACCTGGATCTGGCGCAGGTCGTGTCCGGAACCTGACCGTTTGCCAAACGGCTGGATCATCCTCGACAAACCGCTGGGACTGGGCAGCACCCAGGGCGTCGCGGCAGTCAAACGCGTGTGCCGCGCGGCCGGGCTTGGCAAGGTCAAGGTCGGGCACGGCGGCACGCTGGATCCGCTGGCCACAGGCGTCCTGCCGATCGCGCTGGGCGAGGCGACCAAGCTGACCGGACGAATGCTCGACGCCAGCAAGGAATACAGCTTTACGATTGCCTTCGGGGCGGAGACCGACACGCTCGACCTGGAAGGCAAGGTGATCGCGGAGAGCGAGGTGCGGCCGACCCTGGCTGAAGTGGAAGCAGTGCTGCCGCGTTTTACCGGCAGAATCGAGCAGGTTCCGCCGGCCTATTCGGCGATTCTGGTCGACGGGAAGCGGGCCTATGACCTGGCGCGCAAGGGCGAGACGGTGGAACTGGCGGCAAGGGCGGTGACGGTATTCGAGCTGAAGATCCTTCCCGGCACGGGGAGGGGGACCAGCGAAGCTGGTGGAGGGGGCTCGCCGCCGAACACAGCGTTGGCGGCGAGCCCCCTCCACCACCCATCGGGCGGTCCCCCGCCCCGTGCCCGGGTGGCTTTAATAACTAAACACCCCCATGTATACAAACGCACCAACAAACGCAGCCACGCCCGCGACAAAGCCCGTTCGC
>JANPMA010000124.1:0-2545 GCA_031422595.1 Novosphingobium sp.
CATCACGGCCATATCTTGGGGCCATGCCGGTCAGGAAAGTGCGAGCCTTTTGACGGTAGGTTGCAAGGTCGCTCATGCCACTTCTCCTGCGAGACGATCGACCAAGAGGTCTTCCCAAAAAACAAGGTTGCCGCATTCCACAGCCAGGCTGCGCGCGCGGCGCATGTGCAGGTGCAGGCCCAGCTCCCAGGTCACCCCGATCCCGCCGTGGATCTGCACGCAGTCGCGCGAATTGGTGTCATAGGCTTCCGTCGCGCTGATCCGGGCATCGGCGGCGGCGGTCAGGAAGTCATCGGTGCCCCCAAGGTTATCGGCGCTCGCCGCCGCGTGGATGCAGTTGGCGCGGGCGATCTCGACCAGGCCGTACATTTCCGCGATCCGGTGCTTGATCGACTGGAACGCGCCGATTGGCTGGCCAAAAGCCTTGCGGGTCACGGCATAGTCGCGGGCGATATAGAGCAGCGCCTCGGCCCCTCCGACCTGTTCGTGCGCGGTGACGACTGCCATCCGCGCCAGTACATCGAGCGCCAGGGCGCGGGCCGCTTCGCCGCTTGCGATCAAGCTCGCGGGCGTTCCGGCAAAGGTCAGATCGGCAAAGAGTCGGCTGTTGTCATAGCTGTCCACGGCCTTGCGGCTGGCTCCGGCCAGATCCACGACGACCAGCACCACACCGCTATCACTCAAGGCCCACACCAATGCCACATCGGCAGCACACCCGCCCGGCACCGCGGGCTTCATCCCGGTGATCGTGCCATCCGCGTAGCTGACCGCCGGTTTGGGCGGCAGCGCCGCATTGCCCTCGGCAAAGGCGACGCAGCCAATCGCCTCACCGCTGGCCAGCTTGGGCAGCCACTGCGCGGCGAGTTCAGCATCGCTGCCCTGCACCAGCGCCTGCGACAGCCCATAGCCCCCGGTCAGGAACGGCGCACCCGAAGTCGCCGCGCCGCAAGCCTGGGCGACCAGGCCCAGTTCGATCAGGCCGAGGCCCAGCCCGCCGTGTTCTTCCGGAATGGCCAGCGCGGTCCAGCCCTGCTCAACCGCGGTATCCCAGAACGGGGTGTCGTGCTGGCCCACTTGCTCAAGCAGTGCCAAGAGCCGCGCCTTGTCCATCCGGGCATCGAGCACCCGGCGGCTTTCGGTGGCGATCGCTTGCTGGCCTTCGTCATAGAGTATCGACATGGTCGCGAATCTCTCCCTTTCGCAGCAGTCTTAATCGAGCGATTAAACTTGGCAAGAGAAGAGGCTGCCGGGGCGAATTGTGAACGCTCACAATTTGCTTGGCCAAGCCCGCCTCATACGTATACGATTGGACAAGGCGGGAAGGTCCGCCAAGACAGTCGGATCGGGCTGGCAATCAGCCGACAGGGCAGCAAGGGGAGAATGCAATGGCAGCGCCAATAACCGGGTCAAGCGCGGCGGGCGGGGGTTCAAGCGGAGGCAAGACCGGGATCGTCCTGGCGCTGGCTTTCGCGGTGTTCTTCCTGCTGGGCGGGGTGACCAACATCAACGATTTGCTGGTCGGCAAGTTCAAGCCGATGTTCCACCTCAGCCATACCGAGGCGAACTTCGTCCAGCTATTCTTCTTCTTCGCCTACGCGGCCTTTTCGATCCCGGCCGGGATCATCCTGTCCAAGCTGGGCTATATCCGTACCTTTGTGCTGGGCTTCGTGATTATCGCCGCGGCGGCATTCCTTTTCATTCCTGCTTCCGCCGCCGCATCTTTTCCGGGCTTCCTTGCAGCGTTGTTCTGCATCGGTGCCGGGATCACCGTGCTGCAAGTGGCGATGAACCCGGTCATCACCACACTGGGTCCGGTCGAAACCTCGCACAGCCGGTTGACCTTTGCGCAGGCGTTCAACTCGATCGGGGTGTTCCTGATGATCTATGGCGGGGCTTCGTTCCTGTTGGGCGATTCCAAGCCGATTGATGCCGAACAGGCCAGCGAAGCCCAGCTTCAGGCCTACCGCGTGGCCGAAGGCGCTTCGATCGGCACTGCCTATATGTGGCTGGGTGTGCTGATGCTGGCAATTGCTGCGCTGTTCTGGACGTTCCGCTCCGCGCTCGATCACGCCAAGACCGAAGAGGTCAAGCTGGAAGGCACGCTGGGCCTGCTGCAGCACAACCGCCGCGTGCAATGGGGTGCGCTCTGCATCTTCACCTATGTCGGCGCCGAAGTGGCCATCGGTTCGAACCTGATGGCCTATCTGGGCGATGCAAGCGTGATGGGCCTTGGCCTTGAAGCTGCGGGCAAGCTGGTGGCGATGTACTGGCTGGGCGCGCTCGTCGGGCGGTTGCTCGGCGGGTTCGTCCTGCGTCTGGCCAAACCCGGCCGCGTGCTGACCGCCTTTGCAGCCGGTGCAATTGGCCTGATCCTGATCTCGGCAATCAGCACCGGCGCGGTATCGGGTTGGGCGCTGATCCTGGTCGGGTTCTTCAATTCGCTGATGTTCCCGACGATCTTCAGTCTGGGCACCGAAGGCCTGGGCGAGCAGACCCCGCAAGGTTCGGGGATCCTGTGCACCGCCATTGTCGGCGGGGCGATTGT
>JANPMA010000125.1:0-5811 GCA_031422595.1 Novosphingobium sp.
TTACCGGGCTGGTCGCCGGGCCGCTCGCCGCGGGCAATACGGTGATCGCCAAGCCAGCCGAACAGACCCCTTTGATTGCCAATCTCGCGATCCGGTTGTTCCACGAAGCCGGGATCAGCGACGGCGAAGTCCAGCTTGCACCTGGCGACGGCAAGGTCGGCGCGATGCTGACCGGCGATCCGCGGATTGCCGGAGTCGCCTTCACCGGATCGACCGAGACCGCGCAGGCGATCAACCGTTCGCTGGCCGCCCGCAATGGGCCCTTGGCAACGCTGGTCGCCGAAACCGGCGGGCAGAACGCGATGATTGTCGACAGCTCGGCGCTGCCCGAACAGGTCACCCGCGATGTGCTGGCGAGCGCCTTCCAAAGCGCGGGCCAGCGCTGTTCGGCGCTGCGCGTGCTCTACCTGCAAGACGATGTTGCCGATGGGATGATCGCGATGATCAAAGGCGCCTGCGAAGCGCTGGTGATCGGCAGCCCCGAAGACCTGGCCAGCGATGTCGGGCCGGTGATCGATGCCGAAGCCAAGGCCAAGCTTGATGCGCATGTCGCGGCGATGCGGAAGGCCGGGCACCTGGTCTGGCAACGTGAGCTTCCTGAAGCGTGCAAGGTCGGCCATTTCGTCGCCCCGGCGATCATCGAGATTGCCTCGATCCGCGACCTGGCCAATGAAAACTTCGGCCCAGTTCTCCATGTCGCGCGCTTCAAGGCCGACGAGCTCCCGCAGGTAGTCGCCGATATCAACGCCACCGGCTTTGGCCTGACGCTGGGCCTGCACAGCCGGATCGACGCGACCCGCAAACTGGTCGAGGCCAAGGCCCGGGTCGGCAACTTCTATGTTAATCGCAACCAGATCGGCGCAGTGGTCGGCAGCCAGCCGTTTGGCGGCGAGGGTCTGTCGGGCACCGGCCCCAAGGCTGGCGGACCGCACTATCTGGCGCGCTTCGCGACCGAACGGGTAACCTGCATCGATACGACTGCGGCCGGGGGCAATGCCAGCCTGATGGCGGGTTAGTCCTCGGCGGCGATAAGCTGGGCCAGTTCATGGCGAAAGCGCAGCGCGCCCGCGTCCGACGCGATCGAGATGTAGTCATGGCCGGCCTCGTCCATCCCCTGCTGAACCGCGTTGAGCACCGCGAGGTCCTCCGAAAAGGCGGCCAGCACCCCCTGCGACATCTGCTCCGAAAGCTCGGCATCGTCGGGGCGAACATTGCGCAGCTGGAACCAGTAATAGCGGCTGGTCCGCTCGTCCTCGGGCGTGATGAAATTGTACGAATCCATCAGGAAGCTGCTGTCAGGAGCGGGATCGCTGCCCGCACCGCCGTGCCCCGCCGGTACGAACACCGCCTTGATGATTGCATTGGCCGGATAGCGCATTTCATAGTGCTGAAGCCGGTCGGCATTGCCCGCAAACGGCACCAGATCGCGGTAGAACGGCGCGACCGGAGTATCGAGGATCCAGCGCGAAACGGTCATCCCGCGCTGGTCGCGCCGGGCTTGCAGCGGAACCGCCTCGCACGATTGGTCGCCGAAGCTGGACTGGTGGACCCAGGCGACATGCGAGGGATCGAGCAGGTTGTCGGTGATATAGAGATAGTTGCAATCATAGCGCATCGCCGCGCCGCGGCTGTAGCCCCAGGCCGGATCGCCCCAGTTGGGAATCTCGATGATCGTCCGCGGATCGGCCTTGGCGGGATCGCCCATCCAGATCCAGATCAGGCCATAGCGCTCTTCCAGCGGATAACTGCGCAGATCGGCACCTTGGGGCACAGCGGCCTGGCACGGAACCGTGACGCAGGTGCCGTCGGGGCCGAAAGTAAGCCCGTGATAGCCGCAAGACAAAAGATCGCCCTCAACCCGGCCTTTGGCCAACGGCATACGGCGGTGCGGGCACAGTCCGGCCAGCGCCACGGGCGATCCATCTCCGCGCCGGTAGAGCACGATCCGCTGGCCGATGACCCGGCGCTCGACCGGATTGGCGGAAATCTCGTCACCCCACGCCGCTACATACCAACCATTCTTGAGCATCGCGGTCCCCGTCGGCTTCGGCGCCGGATCGGCCATTTCTAATGCAGCCGGGCGCGATGGCAAGCTACGTTGCATCGCACCACCCAACGGCTACACAAGGAGCGGGATATGGATGGGAGCGGACAATGAAGAAATGGGTCTTGGCGCTGGGCGCCGGTGTGGTGGCACTGGCCGGAACCGTCGCGGCGCGCACTGCGATGTTCAAGCCCGACGCGGTGGGAGACGGCGCGGGGATTACCGTGGCCCCTGCCCCAGCTTTCGATACCCAGGCCGCCGCGCAGCACCTTAGCGCAGCGGTGCAGATCCAGACTGTTTCGCACCAGGACCCGGCCGAAAACCAGCTGGGCGAATGGGACAAGCTGCATGGCTGGATGGCCAGCACCTATCCCAAGACCCACGCCGCGATGCAGCGCGAGTTGCTGGGCAAGACCTTGCTTTACACCTGGCCGGGTAGCGATCCTGCGGCGCAGCCGATCATCGTCATGGCCCACCAGGACGTGGTTCCGGTCACGCCGGGGACCGAGCAGGACTGGAAGCACGCGCCCTTTGCCGGAACGATCGCTCAAGGCGCGGTCTGGGGCCGCGGGACGATCGACGACAAGGGTTCGCTGGTCGCGCTGTTCGAGGCGCTGGAAGCATTGGCCGCTCAGGGCTTCAAGCCCAGGCGCACGATCATACTTGTTTCGGGACACGACGAGGAAGCAGGCGGCACCGGCGCGGCCGCGGTTGCCAAGGCACTGGCCGCGCGCAAGGTGAAGGCCCTGTTCACGATCGACGAAGGCGGGCTGATCACTACCGATACCCCGATGATCAAGGGCAAAGCGGCGATGATCGGGGTGGCGGAAAAGGGCTATGCCACGCTGCGCGTCACCGCGAATGCTCCCGGCGGGCATAGCTCTGCCCCGCCCGCGCCCAACGATATCGGCACGGTCAATCTGGCCAAGGCGGTGCTGGCGATCAATGCCAAGCAGTTCCCGATGGAACTGCGCGGTCCGGCCGAAGGGATGGTTTCGGTGCTGGCGGCCAAGGCCGGCGGGGCAAGCAAGCTGGCGGTGGCCAACCGCTGGCTGCTGGGCGGGGTGGTCCTGTCGAAGATGGCCGAAAGCCCGGCCTCGGCGGCGATGCTCCACACCACCATTGCCCCGACCATGCTGACCGGCAGCCCCAAGGAGAACGTCCTGCCGCAAACCGCAACCGCGCTGATCAATTATCGGATCGCACCCTGGAACAGCTCAAAGGATGTGCTCGAGCGCGCCCGCGAAGCGACCAAGGGCCTGCCGGTCGTGGTCGCCTTCACCGAACGCGCCCCGCGCGAGCCCAGCCCGGTTTCCTCCAGCAATTCGCCCGGCTGGAACCTGATCGCCGCCACCGCGCGGGCCGATCAAGGCGATCTGGTGATCGCCCCCTACCTGGTGGTCGCTGGCACCGACAGTCGGTCGATGGCGCCGGTCTCCGACGATGTCTACCGCTTCCAGGCGATCAGTCTGGCCAGCGGCGACATCAAGATGATCCACGGCACCAACGAGCACATCACGCTGGCCAACCTGGAAAGCCTGGTGCGCTTTTACGCCCGGTTGATCGCGACCGCCGCCGGGTAGGGCCCTGTCGAGCCCACCCGGCTGGTCGTTTCTGCGCTATCCCTTGGGGACGATCACCGGTGCATCTCCCGGGCACAGCACATTGTCGCCATAGGAATTGATCACCCCGCCCGCGGCGACGCTCAGGCATTTGGTCGAAACGATGATCTGGTTGCCGGAAACCTCGGCCTTGTTGCCGGTGCCGGAGACGAACACCCCAGCGGTCGTATTGGTTACAATCAGCGAATCGAAAATCCGCGCGGTGCCCTGCAAGCCGCTTGAGATGACCTGGACGCCGATATTGTTGTTCGTGATCAACACGTTTTCGAGCGTCAGGCTGGCTTTGTTGGGGGTATTGAGCGTGATCCCCGCAGTGGTGAAATTGCGGATGCTGGTGTTGCGGACGATTACTTCGCGCGCCTGCAAGATGTTGATGCCAGTGAGGCCTGTCCCAAGCCCTTCGAAATCGATCCCTTCGATCACCACCCGGCCACCGGTACCGGCATTGATCACGATCCCGTTCGTTCCCGAAACGAGAATTCCGGCCTCGACCCCATCAGACCGGATGGTGATCGACTTGGTAATCGTAACCGCGCCGAACCCGCCCGGATCGAGCGTGTTGATTTCACCCCCGGCGGCGGTCTTGCTGATCGCTCCGGCAAAGGTCTTGCACGGTGCCGTGCGCGAGCACGGATTGGCATCGTCGCCAACACCCGAAACCCAGGTGCGGGTTGCCTGAGCCATGGCCGGCGAGGCCTGCAACATGAAGATGGCGACGAAGGCCACCAGGATTCTCGTCCAGTATCTGTGCATGATTATCTCCCATCGTGGTTTCGTTCGTCAGCACCAGCCACAGTAATTTTGTCGAACGAAGGAAATGTTCGCCCGGCTCAGAATGTGCCGGGTCCGGTTCCGACTCGCTCGCGCCAAGGCCCGCGCGCGTGACGTCATGCTATCACCTCACGAAGCGCCGTCAATCGCGCTACAAAATGCCCTTGCCTCGCTTAATCGCGCAGTTAAGCTCGTTCCCAACGGGAGAGCATGATGGACGACGCTACCTACCAGCGCCTGCTGGCCAAGGCTCAGAAGACCAGGGACCTGTTCACTTTCGACCAGTTCGTCCGCTATTGGGCCAAGGACCGCCCCGAGCGACTGGCGGTCGAGGGCGACGATCTGGCCTTTACTTATGTAGAGCTGGAAGATGCCACCGCGCGGGTCGCCTCGGCGCTGCTCGCGCTGGGCCTGAAAAAGGGCGAGCGGGTCGCCTGGTTCGGCAAGAACAGCGCGACCTATTTCACCCTGTTCTTCGGCGCGGCGCGGGCGGGGATCGTGATGGTTCCGGTCGGCTGGCGGCTGGCCGAACCCGAAGCTGCCTTCATCATCGACAATGCCGAAGCCAGGCTGCTGTTCCTGGGCGAAGGTTTTGAGCCTTGCGTGCAGAGGCTGGGCAAACTTCCCGGCCTGATCGGCTGCTTTACCGTCCGCGAAGCGCAGGCCCGGTTCATCAAGGCCGAACGGGCGGAATTCGAACCGTCCGGCCCCGATGAGGCGGTGCTGCAGCTTTACACCAGCGGCACCACCGGCAACCCCAAAGGAGCGGTGCTGTCCAACCGCAACCTGTTCGGGCTGCGCAAGGCGGGGCTTGAAAACCCGGCGCCCTATTCGCTGTGGGACGAGGATGAGGCAGTGCTGGTGGCCATGCCCTGCGCGCATATCGGCGGCACCGGCCTTGGCATTGTCGCGCTGGCCTCGGGCCTGCCGGGGATCGTGCTGAGCGAATTCGATCCGGTCCGCGTATTCGATGCGGTCGAGAATCGCGGCGTGACCCGGTTTTTCATCGTGCCGGCGGCACTGGCCTTGCTGCTCAACCATCCGGACTGCGCGCAGACCGATTTCAGCCGGATCAAATACATCTCCTATGGCGCCAGCCCGATCCCGCTCGAACTGCTGCGCCAATGCATCCAGATGTTCGGGGCCGAATTCGTCCAGAACTACGGCATGACCGAAACCACCGGGACCATCTGTGTGTTGCCCCCCGAAGACCATTCGGTAGAGGGCAACCCGCGCATGCGATCGGCAGGCAAGCCGGTGGCCGGCGTTGAAGTGGTGATCAAGGGCCGCGATGGCTCGATCCTGCCGCAGGGCGAGATCGGCGAGATCGTCACCCGATCCACCGCGAACATGCTGGGCTACTGGAAGCTGCCC
>JANPMA010000126.1:0-14295 GCA_031422595.1 Novosphingobium sp.
CCGATTTCGGCCAGCATGCCCTCAACCTTGCCCATCGCCATGTACCAGTCGCGGCCCGGCGGACCTTCGAACCACTGCCGCTCGGCCCAGTCGGCGGTGTAAACCCCGGGGCGCGCGCCCAGCGCATCGACACAAAGCCCAGAATCGTCCGCCAAAGCAGGTAGTCCAGACCCTTCCGAAGCCGCCCTGGCTTTCAGCAAAGCGTTCTCGACAAAGGTCTTTCCGGTCTCAGCCGGTTCGGGCAGCCCCAGCGACCCGGCCGAGATACAGTTCAGCCCATAGGGCGCCAGCAAGGCTCCGATTTCCTTGAGCTTGCCGGCATTGTGCGTGGCAATCACCAGCGTTTCGGAGCCGAGCCGGCGGGTCACTTCACCGCTTCCCCTTGCGCCGCGAAGATCCGCTCGCAGCCGATCCGGGCGAGGCGCAGCAGGCGCAGCAGGGCTTCCTCATCATAGGTCGCGCCTTCGGCGGTGGCCTGGACTTCGGCGATCTGGCCACCTTCGATCAGCACGAAGTTGGCATCGGCATCGGCGCTGCTGTCTTCGTCGTAATCGAGGTCGAGTACCGGATTGCCCTTGAAGATCCCGCAGCTGACCGCGGCAACCTTGCGGGTCAGCGGATCCTCGGCAATCGCACCTTCGGCCATCAGCTTGGCAATCGCTATCCGCAGCGCCACCCAGGCGCCCGAAATCGCCGCAGTACGGGTGCCGCCATCGGCCTGGATCACGTCGCAATCGAGCGTGATCTGGCGCTCGCCCAGCTTCTTGAGGTCGCAAACCGCGCGCAAGCTCCGCCCGATTAGTCGCTGGATTTCCTGCGTCCGCCCGCTCTGCTTGCCCTTGGCCGCCTCGCGCTGGCCGCGGGTGTGGGTGGCGCGCGGCAGCATCGAATATTCCGCCGTGACCCAGCCTTCGCCCTTGCCGCGCAGCCACGGCGGCAACCGCTCTTCGACCGAAGCAGTGCAGATCACCTTGGTATGTCCGAAAGAAACCAGCACCGACCCTTCGGCATGCTTGGTGAAGTGCGGCTCGAAAGCAATAACGCGCATCTCGTCGGGCGCGCGGCCGGAAGGTCGCATGGGGTTTCCTTTGTAAGTTATGCCAAGGGCTTTGGCGCAACGGGGTTGAGCCTGCAAGTGCAGGGGCTACATTAGCCCCAATGACCGCCCTCCCGATCACCGAACTCAACGCCCGCACCCGCGAGATCTTTCGCCTGGTGGTGGAAGGCTACCTGACGACCGGACAGGCGGTGGGGTCGAAAACGCTGGCCAGTTCGGCGCCGCTCAACCTTTCACCGGCCTCGATCCGGTCGGTGCTGCACGAACTGGAAGGGCTGGGGCTGCTGGCCGCACCGCATACCAGCGCAGGGCGCCTGCCGACCGATGTCGGCTTGCGGCTGTTTGTTGACGGGATGATGCAAGTGGCCGAGCCTACGCCAGAGGAGCGCGCGGCGATCGAGAGCCGCCTGTCGCAGCCGGGGCCGATCGAGGCGGCACTGACCGCCACCAGCGCACTGCTGTCCGAGCTGTCCGCAGCTGCCGGAGTGGTGATGGTGCCCCGCCGCGAGCCGCGGTTGGCGCAGTTGCAGCTGGTTCCGCTGGGCGCGGGGCAGGCATTGGCGGTATTGGTTGGGATCGATGGATCGATCGAGAACCGGGTGGTGGCTGTGCCGACCGACCTGCCGCCATCAGCGCTCGAGCAGGCTTCGAACTACATTTCCGCGCATCTGGGCGGGCGGACGCTGGCCCAGGCGGTGCAGGCGATCCGCACCGAGATTGCCGGCGGGCGTTCTGCACTCGATACCGCGAGCCGCGACCTGGTCGAGCGGGGATTGGCGGTGTGGAGCGAGGATGCGGCCTTGCGCCCGGTGCTGATCGTGCGCGGCGCCTCGAACCTGCTCGACGAAGCGGCGATGAGCGATCTGGAGCGGGTGCGGCAACTGCTCGACGATCTAGAAAACAAGCAGTCGGTCGCCGACCTGCTCTGCGCCGCACGCGAGGCCGAGGCGACGCGGATTTTCATCGGTTCGGAAAACCGCCTGTTCGCGCTGTCGGGCTCCTCGGTGATTGCCTCGCCCTATCGTGATCGCGAAGGAAAGGTGGTCGGCGTGGTGGGGGTTATCGGCCCAACGCGGTTGAATTATGCGCGGCTAGTCCCCATGATCGACTTCACGGCCCAATCGTTGGGCAAACTCATCGGATAAGACAGGTTTTTGGATACCATGAGCGAAGACAAGAAGCCGCACGGCGACCCGGCGGTGGAAGCCGAACTGGCGGGCGTGCCCGCCGATATGATCGACCTTGAGCAAGCCAGCGACGCGCTGGACGATGCGCTGGGGCACCTCAGGAACGATCTTGAAGCCGCGCGGCAGGACATCCTCTACGCCAAGGCCGAAACCCAGAACGTGCGCCGCCGCCTGGAAAAGGATGTGGCCGACGCCAAGGCCTATGCCGGGACCGGCTTTGCCCGCGACATGCTGTCCGTGGCCGACAATCTTTCCCGTGCGCTGGACGCAATTCCTCAGGAACTGCGCGAGGATGAAAAGTGGAAAAACCTGGTCGCCGGAATCGAAGCCACCGCGCGCGAGCTTGACAAGGTGTTCGGCCACAACGGTATCACCCGCATCGCCGCCACCGGCCTGCCGCTCGATCCCAACCAGCACCAGGCGATGCTCGAGGTCCCCAGCGCCGAAACCGCGCCGGGGACGGTGCTGCAGGAATTGCAGGCTGGCTACATGATCAAGGATCGGTTGCTTCGGCCGGCGATGGTGGCGGTGGCGAAGAAGCCGGATTAAGCGTTGAGCAGAGGGGCGATGAACGACAACCTGACCGCAGATCGCCCCACATTCGTAACTCACCTCGAATGTTCGCTGACGGGTGAGCGTTACGAGGCCGACCGGCTTCACGGCTTGTCAAGCGCAGGTCGGCCGTTGCTGGTGCGCTACGATTTGGCTGGCATTGCCGCCGCACTTGCGCGCGATCAATTGACACGGCGCGCTACAGACCTCTGGCGTTGGCGCGAAATGCTGCCGGTTCGACGTACCGTAAATGTTGTCAGCCTGGGTGAGATCGAGACCCCGCTGATCCCGATCCCGGCCTCGGCCCGCGCCAATGTATTGGTCAAGGACGAGGGCCGCTTGCCGACTGGCAGCTTCAAGGCGCGCGGGCTGGTGATGGCGGTGGCCATGGCCAAGGAGCTGGGGGTCAAACGGATCGCCATGCCAACCAACGGCAACGCCGGTGCCGCGCTGGCCGCCTATGCCAGCCGCGCCGGGATTGAAACGATTGTCCTGTGTCCAGATGACACGCCAGAGATTAACGTCAGAGAAATCGCAGTGCAGGGCGCGCGGGTTTGGCGGGTCAACGGGCTAATCGATGAATGCGGGGCAATAGTCAGCAAGGGCGCTGCCGAGGGGCGCTGGTTCGATTTCTCGACGCTCAAGGAACCATACCGAATCGAAGGCAAGAAGACGATGGGGCTGGAACTGGCCGCGCAGCTCGGCTGGCGGCTGCCCAAGGCAATCTTCTATCCGACCGGCGGCGGCACCGGCCTGATCGGGATGTGGAAGGCTTTTGCCGAACTGGAGGAAATGGGCTGGATCGGATCCGAACGTCCCAAGATGTTCGCGGTTCAGGCCAGCGGCTGTGCACCGATCGTCAAGGCGTTCGACGATGGAGTTGAGCATGCCGAACGTTGGGAAAATGCCCACACCGTCGCGGCCGGGATTCGCGTGCCCAAGGCGGTCGGCGATTTCCTGATCTTGCGGGCGGTACGCGAAAGCGGTGGCAAAGCCATGACGGTCGATGACGATGAAATCATCGCTGCCGTGGAGGATTGCGCAAGTAAGGACGGGTTGTTGCTCTGCCCGGAAGGCGGCGCGACTTTGGCCGCTTGGCGCAAAGCCATGTGCCAGGGCTGGGTGGGCGAAGACGACGAAGCAGTGCTGTTCAACTGTGCGACCGGCCTCAAATATCCAATGCCGCGAGCCGATGGCCGACTCGACAAGGACGGTCCGATCGATTTTTCGATACTGTAACGGCTAATCGGTGAACTGAACCAGTTCGTTCAATTTCTCAATTGGAGGCGCGCCCGGGACTGGCCAGCCCTTTCGGGCCATGAAGGCATGTGCGACGATCTCGGCCTGCTGCTCGATCCCATAGGCGGTGAATTTCTTCCCGGGTTTCAACTTGTATTTGTACCGCCGCTGCACCGCTCCAACCAGCGGCAGGTACCACCAGCCCCGGGTCTGGGCCTGCCAGACATGGGTCATCTCGTGGATGAAATGGGCCTGGAGCGCCGGGCTGGCCTGGCTGAAATCTTCGCAATAGCTGCCTGAATCCGGGTGGAAGTGGAGGTGCCCCATCGGCGCCATGGTTACCCGGCGGGGGTGGAACCACCACCACCTGCGTCGCCGGATCTTGACCCGCGCAAGGTCGATCGCCTCGCCGAAGACCGAGCACACCAGGTCCGCTTCACCCGCAGTCAGCCCACGCTCACCGCCGGCCGGACAGGTGAGAGTATTCTCGCTCAGCGCGCTTCGTCCGTGTTCATCCCGCCCATCGCGGCATCGCCCATCGCCTCGATCCTGGCCGGGATCGAAGTCTTGTCGCCATCGGTGAAGGTCAGGGTGAATTCGGTTTCGCCGTCGGGCACCAGATCGGTGCCAAGCTCGAACACCATCACGTGAAGCTTGCCCGGTTCGAACTTCATCATGGTGCCGGCATCGACATCGACCCGATCGGTCGATTTCATGGCATCGGCTTCCATCGTGTGCATTTCGGCCTTGCCCGCGCCCTTGATTGCGATCGCGGCGATCGAGACGGTTTCCTTGGTCTGATTGTCGATCACCAGGTAGGCGGCGGCGGGATTGCCCGATACCGCGGGCAGCACCAGCCGCGCTTCGCTGACCTTGACCCCCGGCTTGGCTTCGATCGCGCCGCTGGCGGCGGCTTCGGGCTTGTCCGGGCCTTCCTTGCAGGCAGCCACACTCAGCACGGAGGCGAGGACGAACAGGGGAAGGGCGATACGGCGGGCAGTGATCACGCGGAAAGTCCTTTCAAGGGCCATCAAAAACGCGCCCTTGCTAGTCCGCGCCTGCCCTTGTGCCAAGCAAAACCGCACCTATATCCCCTCTTGAAAGAGCCGCCAAAGGGCCTTGCTGCGAATGCAGGAGGCCAAACAAGCGGTGTCAGCAAACGTCAAGGATGGGGTTCAAATGGCTAAAGTAATCGGTATCGACCTGGGTACGACCAACAGCTGCGTTTCCGTGATGGATGGCGGCAAGCCCAAGGTCATCGAAAATGCGGAAGGCGCGCGCACCACGCCTTCGATCGTTGCTTTCACCAAGGATGGTGAGCGGCTGATCGGCCAGCCGGCCAAGCGCCAGGCCGTGACCAACGGTGACAACACGATTTTCGCGGTGAAGCGCCTGATCGGCCGCCGCTTCGACGATCCGGTGACCAAGAAGGACACCGAATTGGTCCCCTATACCATCGTCAAGGGCAAGAACGGCGACGCTTGGGTCAAGGCCGGCGGCGAAGACTACTCGCCCAGCCAGATCAGCGCGTTCATCCTGCAGAAGATGAAGGAAACCGCCGAGGCCTATCTCGGCGAACCCGTCACCCAGGCGGTGATCACTGTCCCGGCCTATTTCAACGACGCACAGCGCCAGGCGACCAAGGACGCCGGACAGATCGCAGGCCTCGAAGTGCTGCGGATCATCAACGAGCCGACCGCGGCCGCGCTGGCCTATGGCCTTGAGAAGAACGACGGCAAGACCATCGCGGTCTATGACCTTGGCGGCGGCACTTTCGACGTCTCGATCCTCGAGATCGGTGACGGCGTGTTCGAAGTGAAGAGCACCAACGGCGATACCTTCCTGGGCGGCGAAGACTTCGACACCCAGGTGGTCGAATGGCTGGCCGAACAGTTCAAGAAGAAGGAGGGCATGGACCTCCGCACCGACAAGCTCGCGCTGCAGCGGCTCAAGGAAGCGGCGGAAAAGGCCAAGATCGAGCTGTCGAGCACGGCCTCGACCGAAATCAACCTGCCGTTCATCACCGCGCGGATGGAAGGCGGCGCAACCACGCCGCTGCATCTGGTCGAGACGATCACCCGCGCAGACCTCGAAAAGATGGTCGCGAAGCTGATCGAACGCACCAAGGCCCCAATGACCAAGGCTCTGGCCGATGCCGGCCTCAAGGCTGCCGATATCGACGAAGTCGTGCTGGTCGGCGGGATGACCCGCATGCCGCGCGTGCGCGAAGTGGTGAAGGAATTCTTCGGCAAGGAACCGCACACCGGCGTCAACCCGGATGAAGTTGTGGCGATGGGCGCGGCGATCCAGGCAGGCGTGCTGCAAGGCGACGTCAAGGATGTGCTGCTGCTCGACGTGACCCCGCTGTCGCTGGGGATCGAAACGCTGGGCGGCGTGTTCACCCGGATGATCGATCGCAACACCACGATTCCGACCAAGAAGAGCCAGACCTATTCGACCGCCGAGGACAACCAGCAGGCGGTGACGATCCGCGTGTTCCAGGGCGAGCGCGAAATGGCCGCCGACAACAAGCTGCTCGGCCAGTTCGATCTGGTCGGAATCCCGGCAGCGCGCCGGGGTGTGCCGCAGATCGAGGTGACTTTCGACATCGACGCCAACGGCATCGTCAACGTCAGCGCCAAGGATAAGGGCACCGGCAAGGAACAGCAGATCAAGATCCAGGCCTCGGGCGGCCTCTCGGATGCGGACATCGACCAGATGGTCAAGGACGCCGAGAAGTTCGCCGAAGAAGACAAGGTGCGGCGCGCCGCGGCGGAAGCCAAGAACAACGCCGATAGTCTGGTCCATGCCACCGAGCAGCAGTTGGCCGAACATGGCGACAAGATCGACGCCGATCTCAAGTCGGAAATCGAAGCCGCAATCGCCGAGGCCAAGACCGCGATCGAAAGCGGTGACGCCGACGAAATGACCGCCAAGACCCAGGCCTTGACCGACAAGGCCATGAAGATGGGCCAGGTGATCTACGAGAAGGAGCAGGCCGCGGCCGCTTCGCCTGGTGCCGAAGCTCCGGGCGCCGATGGTACTGGGGGCGCCGAGGAAGTGGTCGACGCCGAATTCTCGGAAGTCGACGAGAACAAGGGCTGATCAACCTCCCTCTCCCCTTCAGGGGAGAGGGTCGGGGGGTGGGGCCTGTCAGCCTAGCCATGCGCTTGTTTGACAACCCCCGCCCCAACCCCTCCCCTGAAGGGGAGGGGCTTTTGTATGGGGCTGGGACCGCGTGAGCACTGATCTCGACTATTACTCCTTGCTGGAAATCGAACGCTCCGCCGACGACGGGACGATCAAATCATCGTACCGCAAGCTGGCGATGCGCTGGCACCCGGACAAGAATCCCGGCGATGCCGAGGCTGAGGCGCGCTTCAAGGCGATCAGCGAGGCTTACGATTGCCTGAAAGACCCGCAAAAGCGCGCAGCCTATGATCGGTTCGGGCACGAGGCTTTCAAACAGGGCATGTCAGGCGGCGGGCCCGGCGGCGGCGGCGCGGGTGGTTTTTCCGACATTGGCGATATTTTCGAGACGATATTCGGTCAGGCCTTTGGCGGTGGCGGTGGCCGCCAGCAGGCGCGGCGCGGGGCCGACCTGCGCTATGACCTGGAAATCGGGCTGGAAGACGCGTTCCACGGCAAGCAAGCCGAGATTGAAATCGAGGTCTCGTCCCAGTGCGAGCCATGCAGCGGATCGGGCGCCGAACCCGGCACCGGCACCCGCCGCTGCAACCTGTGCGGCGGCCACGGCAAGGTCCGCGCGCAGCAGGGCTTCTTCATGGTCGAGCGATCCTGCCCGACCTGCCACGGCCGCGGCGAGGTGATCGAAAAGCCCTGCCGCTCATGCCGGGGCGAGGGCCGGGTCGACAAGCCCCAGACACTCGAAGTCAACATTCCCCCCGGCGTCGATACCGGCACCCGCATCCGCTTGGCCGGCAAAGGCGAGGCCGGGCCGTTCGGCGCGCCGGCCGGCGATCTCTACATCTTCATCCACACCCGCCGCCACAAGGTGTTCGAGCGCGAGGGTACCGACCTGATCACCCACGTGCCGATCACCTTCACCACCGCCGCGCTGGGCGGCTCGATCGAGATCCCCGGGCTTGACGGCAACCGGATCGAAATCGACATTCCCGCCGGGATCCAGTCGGGCAAGCAGTTGCGCAAACGCGCCGCCGGCATGCCCGTGCTGCAAGCACGTGGCCGGGGCGATCTGGTGATTGAGATCATGGTCGAGACCCCGACCAAACTCTCCGCGCGCCAGAAGGAACTGCTGCGCGAATTGCAGGAGACCGAGACCGGCGATGAAACCCCGCAGTCGAAGGGGTTCATTGACCGGATCAAGGAAGCGTTCGGCGGCTGACGCTGTTTTCTGGCGGTGCCAACCCGCCCCGCTTGTGCTATGCCGGGATCAAAGTGCACGTTCAATCCGGGTCGCAGACAACCTGGGAGAAACGCAATGGCACTGGATGAAGCGCGGCTGCACGAATTCGTCGGGAAGATGCTCGGCGATCTGGGCGGAGCGATGAGCATTCCCACGGCGCGGGTCGGTTTTCGGCTCGGCTTGTTCGATGCGCTGAACGAAGGCCCGGCAAGCGCGGGCGAACTGGCCAGGCGGGCCGGAAACCTCCAAGAACGCTATGTCCGCGAATGGTTGCTGGCGCAGGCCGCCAACGGCTTTGTCGAGTATGATCCGGCGAACGATGCTTTCAGCATCTCTCCCGAGCAGGCGATGGTGTTCTGCGTCAAGGACAGCCCGGTCTACTTGCGCGGTGCGTTCGAACTGGTTGGGGCGATGATCGAGGCCGAAAGCAAGGTCGAGGAATGTTTCCGCAACGGCAGCGGAGTACGCTGGGGCGATCATGCCGGGTGCCTGTTCTGCGCAACCGGGGCGTTTTTCCGTCCGGGTTATGTCAATAACATCGTCCAGAACTGGATTCCGGCACTCGATGGCGTTTCGGCCAAACTGGAGCATGGCGCAAAGGTCGCAGACGTCGGCTGCGGCGTTGGATTCTCCACCTTGTTGATGGCTGAGGCCTGGCCAAATTCCAGCTTCGTCGGGATCGATTTTCACGAGCCTTCGATCATTGAAGCCCGGCGGCATGCCAAAGAGCACGGCCTGGGTGACCGGGTTCGGTTCGAAGTCGCCAAGGCCAAGGAAATAGCCGAGAATAGCTTCGATCTGATCACCATGTTCGATTGCCTGCACGATATGGGCGATCCAGCCGGATGCTCGGCGCATATGCACCGGATTCTTTCACCCGGCGGCAGCTGGATGGTGGTCGAGCCGATCGCCGGTGACAGTCCGGCGGACAACCTCAACCCGGTCGGGCGGCTCTATTACAACGCTTCGACGATGATTTGCGTGCCAACTTCGCTCGACCAGGAAATCGGCGCGGCGCTCGGGGCGCAAGCGGGAGAAGCGCGGCTGTCCGAAGTGATCCGCAGCGGCGGGTTTGCCTCGGTCAGACGGGCGACCGAGGGGCCATTCAATATGGTGCTCGAAGCGCGCTAGGCCGGGCCGAGCACCTCAGCCCGGATGCTTGGCACTAATCCAGGATCGGCCTTCAAGCGCGCCTCCTCCTCGTCCAGCACCGCCAGAAACGACTCGCGCTTGAAACGCGCCAGTTCGACCGGATCGAGCAAGGTGCCCTTGGGCAGCGTCGAGGCAACCAGGTCGATCATCCGTTCGGCCCCGTGGAGCCGGCCCCACAAGTAGTCGTTTTCGCGGTAGGCGCGGCTGAAGAAGGCGCCGAAGTTGTAGAACTCGGTCCCGCGCAGCACCGCATTGGCGCCGCCCGGGCGGATCGAATTGCAGTCTTCGGGGCTGATCCGGTCGACCTTGGCGGGTTCGAACTCGGTCGATCCCTCGCCGCGCAGCAGCGGCAGGGTGACCGTGTCATAGAACGGGAAGCCCAGGTAGGTCAGCAGCACCCGTCGTTTGAGTTCCTTGGGCATGCCTTCCAGCGCCTCGACCAGCAGTGCATCGACCACCAGGTCAGTCGCGGGCAATTGGCGGCGGCGGGCCACGGCATTGAGAACCGCGCCGGGATCGCTGTCCATCTGGCGAGCGACCGCGCTGAAATCACTGCCCAGCGAACCGTGCGCCTCGCGGTCAAAGTAGAGCGCCAGCGCGCGGTAGACCGTGTCGCGGGCATTCTCGCGCGCGTCGGGCATGGCGGCGTCGAGATCGTCCCAGTCTTCGGCGAGGCGCCGTGCGAGCAGGCGCAGACGCCGGATCCGGAAGCCCAGATCGTGGTCACGGAAGAAATCGATCGCCTGCTCGCTCGCCCCGCCGCGCATCGCGGTAATGTGGTCGAGCCCATGGCCGGCCAGCCAGGCCGCGAGGCGGTCAGCAACTGGTTCGGCACTCCCCATTTTCAGGTCCGGCGCGGCAGTCTCGATCGTCTCGCCCAGCTCGTGCAGGATCTGGGCGAATTTGACCTGGCCGTAGGCCTGGAAGGCAAACCCCGCCTGGGTCGCGGCGGCCTGCTGGGCCTTGGCCCGCCACCCGATAAGCCGACGTACGCTCGGCCGGTCGAGAAACAGGGTGCGGCCGAACAGCTTTTCGACCTTGGCCTCCACCTCCGGCCGCATCGCATCGACAATCGCTTTCAGACCGGACAGCTGGCGCGAGGCCGCAGCAATCGACTCCAGGTTGTCGCGCACCGGCTGCTCGCGCGGGATCGAGGAGAGCGAGCCGAATATCACCGAGAAGAACCCGGGCGGTTCTGCCGAGGTATGCCGCTGACCGCCAATCTCATCGGGGTGCGGGTCGATGTAGACGAAGCGGCGGTCAACCTCGCGCTGGGCGGGCCGGTCGCGCAGCACTTTCATCGCTTCGGCAAAAGGTGCGTTGACCAGCACCGAACCATCGATCAGCGCGACCTTGTCGGCATCGCCGCGGTGGCTGTGTTCGGGCATGATCCGCTCGACGAACGCCGCGCGGCTGGGCCAGGGTTCGCCGCGTTCGGCGGCCAGCGTATCGATCTCGGCCAGTTGGAGGGCCGGGAAGGCACCGGGAAAGCTGGCGGTAGCGCGCGCGGCGAAAGTCAGCTCGCACGGCGGGGCGAGGGGCTGCCCGCCCTCGGCCGGGGTCAGCGCGCGGAACCCGATCGAGAGGCGATGCTCGCTCTCCTCGATCAAGGGCGGACTGTTCAGCCGCAGCACCTCGGAATGCCCCTTGAAATCGGTCGCGGTGACGAACAGGTCGATCGGGTGGCGGGGCGGCAGCAGCGGCTTGTCGGCCCCGCCCGCCCTCATCGCCTCAAGCGCTTCGGCCAGCAGCCGCGAAAAGCCGAGGCCACCGAACGGCGGCTCGAACCAACGCGAGCGGATCAGCCGCGACAGCTTCTGGCGAACTTCATTGCGGGTTTCGGGGGCGACGGTGGACGAAATCACATTGCCCGGCCGCTTGAGCAGCCAATAGACCAGCGGCATCGCCCAGAACTTGGCAAAGCGTGACCAGGGCCGGGCATCGGGATCGATCAGCACATCGACGTCTGTGCGTTCAAGCCACAATTCGGTCAGCGGCTCCAGGCTTTGACCGGAGTGAATCGCCTGGGCCAGGAACACCCCGTTGATCCCGCCCGCGCTGGCCCCGGCGACGATGTCGGTCAGCACTTTGAGGCGCAGGCTGTGGTGGCTCTCGATCCGTTCGAGCAAGCGCCGGTAAACCGCCTCGCTCCCGCTCTCGATTTCTTCGTTGCTGTGATGGATCCGGCTGGCCCGGGCGAGCTTCCACAGTTCTTTGGTGACCCCGTGCATATAGACCGCCAGGCTCACCCCGCCATAGCAGACCAGCGCGATCCTGAGTTCCTTTTGCCGCATCGTATTGCGACCTTGGCAGATTACGGTAACCAATGCCACGCGCCTAATTAGGGACTGTCCCTAATTAGCAGGCTTGCGTTCCGTTTTCGTTCCATTTATCGTACGGGCATGGCCAAGCCCAAACGCCGCTATATCTGCCAGGCATGCGGCAGTGTGACCCATCGCTGGCAGGGGCAGTGCGCCGATTGCGGCGAATGGAACACGCTCGCTGAAGAAGCACCGGAGACCGTGTTCTCGGCCAAGCATGACCTGTCCGCAGGCGGGCGGGCAATCCGGTTCGAGGCGCTCGACGCGCCCGGCGAGAAGCTGGTGCGGGGCAGCACCGGCTTGGCCGAATTTGACCGCGCACTGGGCGGCGGACTGGTGCCGGGCAGCGCGGTGCTGATGGGCGGCGATCCGGGGATCGGCAAGAGCACGCTGCTGCTCCAGGCCGCCGCCGCGGTGGCGCGAACCGGGGCCAATGCGGTCTATATCAGCGGCGAAGAGGCGGCCGGGCAAGTGCGGCTGCGGGCCGAGCGGCTGGGGCTGGGCGATGCCCCGATCCTGCTCGCCGCAGCAACCTCGGTGCGCGATATCCTGACCACCCTGGCGACCATGCCGCCGCCCAGCCTGGTGGTGATCGATTCGATCCAGACCATGCATTCGGACCAGATCGAAGGCGCGCCGGGCACGGTCAGCCAGGTCCGCGCTTCGGCTTTCGAGCTGATCCGATATGCCAAGGAATGCGGCGCGGCGCTGGTGCTGGTTGGCCACGTCACCAAGGACGGCAGCATCGCCGGGCCGCGCGTGCTGGAACACATGGTCGATGTGGTGATGAGCTTTGAGGGGGAGCGCAGCCACCAGTACCGGATCCTGCGCAGTCTCAAGAACCGCTTCGGCCCGGTCGATGAAATCGGCGTATTCGCGATGGAAGGGGCGGGGCTGGCCGAAGTCGGCAATCCCTCGATGCTGTTCCTTTCGGGGCGCGATCAGCCAGTCGCGGGCTCTGCAGTGTTCCCGGCGATCGAGGGCACGCGGCCCGTGCTGGTTGAGATCCAGGCGCTGATCGTGCGGCTCGCCAGCGGTGCCACCCCGCGCCGCGCGGTGGTGGGGTGGGACAGCGGACGGCTCGCCATGCTGCTCGCGGTGCTGGAGGCGCGCTGCGGGTTGAGCCTCTCCTCAGCCGAGGTTTACCTCAATGTGGCGGGCGGTTATCGCCTGGCCGATCCCGCCGCGGACCTGGCTGTGGCCGCCGCGCTGATCTCCGCGCTGGCCGACAAGCCGCTGCCGGCCGATGCGGTGTGGTTCGGTGAGGTTTCACTGGCGGGTGAGATTCGCCCCGTGGCGCATGGCGGCATTCGCCTGCGCGAATCGGCCAAGCTGGGCTTTGCCCGGGCCTTCGGTCCTGCCGACTTGCCCGTCAAACAGGACGGAACGAAATTCACGCCGTTGTCGCTTCTGCCAAATCTCGTTGACCGGATCATGGGCGGGGCATAGTTTCCCGCACCATGACAGGTTTTGACATTGCAGTTCTGGTAATGGTCGGCATGGGCGCGATCACCGGGTTCATGCGCGGCTTCATTCAAGAGGTCTTCGCGCTGGCCGCCTGGGTGCTTGCGCTGGTGGCGATCCACAACCTCCACACCCCGCTCAGCAACGCGTTGACCCCGCTTATCGGCACCCAAAGCGGCGCTTCGGTGCTGGCCTTCGCGCTGTTGCTGTTGGTGCCCTATGCGATCGTCAAGCTGCTGTCCAATCGGCTCGGTTCGGCCAGTCGCAATTCGGTCCTGGGGCCAATTGACCGGGTGATCGGATTCGGGTTCGGCGCGGTCAAGGGGATGGTGATCACCGTGATGGCCTTTTCTGTGCTGGTGCTGGGCTATGACACGATCTGGGGGGCGGGCGGGCGTCCACAGTGGATCACCCAGGCGCGCAGCTATCCGTTCATCAACACCGGCAGCGAAGCGCTGGTCACGATGATCGGTGAGCGCCGCAAGGCAGCCGCCGAAGCGGCGGGCAAGGAAACGATCAAGGAAGCCGCGATCAAGTCGCTGACCGGCAAGTGAGTTCCACCGCCGCGCTGTACACCCCGCAAGTGCTTGCGCTGGCAACTTCGCTGGCGCGCTATCCGCTTGGTGACGGCCGTCCGCTCAGGGGCACCGCGCGATCGGCCACGTGTGGCAGCACGATCGAGCTAGGTCTGTCTTGCGATGCCAGCGGCAAGATCGACGGATTGGGCCTGCGTGCGCACGCATGCGCGATCGGGCAGGCCGCCGCCGCGATTTTCGCCCAAGCGGCGCCCGGCAGCGATCCTCAGGCAATCGAAGTTGCTGAATCAGAAATCCGGGCTTGGCTCGATGGGGGCGAGCTGCCCGGCTGGCCCGGGTTCCAAGCCATAGCCGCCGCGCGGGCTTTCCCTGCGCGCCACGGGGCGATCCTGCTGGCCTG
>JANPMA010000127.1:0-5028 GCA_031422595.1 Novosphingobium sp.
CTTGCCAAGCCAGAGCGGTTCCGGCAAGGAAAAGCCATGGTTCCCTTTTCGTTCGCGGGTGAAGAACTGGCCTGGGCAGGGCCGCGCGCGCTCTATTGGCCGCGCGAGCAAGCCTTGCTGGTGGCCGACCTGCATCTTGAAAAGGCCAGCTTCTTTGCCCGTCACGGCCAGATGCTGCCGCCCTATGACAGCCGCGAGACGCTGGAACGGGTGGCCGAGGCGATCCGGCTGACTGGTGCGCGGCGGGTGTTCTGCCTGGGCGACAACTTCCACGATGAAGGCGGCGCCGCCCGGCTCGAGCCGCATGCACGCGGCATGCTCGACGCGCTGACCCGCGCGACCGACTGGGTGTGGGTGGCGGGCAATCACGATCAGGGCCAGGTCCCTTGCGGGACCGCGGTCGAGGAGCTGGAGATCGCCGCCCTGGTGCTGCGCCACGAGGCATTGCCGGGAGAGGCGCGCGGCGAGCTTTCGGGCCATTACCATCCCAAGCTGCGCGTGGCGACGCGCGGGCGGATGGTCGCGCGGCCCTGTGCGGTGGCCAGTGAGCGCAAACTGATCCTCCCAGCCTTCGGCAGCCTGACCGGCGGAATGGACGCCGCCGACCCCGCGATCATCGCCGCGATGCAGCCGGCGAAAGCGGTCGACGCGCTGCTGGGAGTGCAAGGACGGCTGGTGCAGTACCCGATTTGGCGGGCTGCTTAGCCCCTGCCCGATTACCCGACCATGTAGGCAACGGCATTCATCGCCGCGATCGCTCCGCTACCCCATTTTGTCACGCGATGGACCCGGCGCAGCGTAGCTCGGTCATAGACCCAGAGCGAAGCGACTAGCGCTGTCCAGGTGCCAAACAGATAGGTCAGGAAAAGGGCTTCATCGAGCGCCTTGTCGATCGTGGTCGGTATCAGCCAACCGAAGAACGGGTCGTAGATCCGCGCCAAAACCGGTTCGAGCAAGGCCATCGTGCCGATCAACAGCAATCGCTTGTGCCATTCCGGGCGCTGACGATTGCGCCAGGCAAGCACCGCGCAGACAATGAAGACCGGGAGCAATAGGCGATTGGCGATCACTTCGGCGTCCATCGCAGCGAAACCGTGGAACCGGCTGTAGAACAGGTATGCAGTCGTCAGCACCATCCCGGCGCCGACGATGAACGCGTATTGCCCAAGACGGCGATGCCAGCCGACCCGGCCCAGATAGGCCAGCCAGGCCTGCGCGGCGAACAACCCCACCCAGGCAGCACCGAACAGTCCGTGGACAATCATCTGCGGATCCGAATTGCTTGGCTGATGGATATCGGTGAACAGGTTGTCCGAAAAGGCAGCGATCGACAACACCAGCAGCAGCGTGGTGATCGCCGGAAAGTACAGCGCGCGTGGCCGGCGATCGGTGCGCGATGAACTGACTGAAGCCATGAGTTCGCCCCCCTTTTGTAGAGCGTCAAATGTGGGCCGGTACCGCGATTGAAACAAGCACCAATGGCGATCGCCATCGCACTTGGAATTCTGCAAGGAAAGGCGAAGGTCGCCATTTCGCATGGCAAACAAGACTTCTTCCCCCGCGCGCCGATTCAGACTAAGGACGCGCGCAGGACCGAATCCACAGGAGACAGAGAGATAGCACCCCCACCCCGGCGCATGTTGCAGCCCCCCGTCAAGAGCGGGCCGCGCTTCAATCAGATGATCACTTCCGACAAGGTTCGCGTCATTGACGAGAACGGCGAGAATATCGGCGTGATGTACACCCGCGAGGCAATCGAGCAGGCCGCCGAAGTTGGCCTGGACCTGGTCGAAGTCTCCCCCAACGCCGATCCGCCGGTCTGCAAGTTCCTCGATGTCGGCAAGTTCCGTTACGAGGCCCAGAAAAAGGCCAACGCCGCGCGCAAGTCGCAAAAGACGCAGGAGATCAAGGAGATCAAGATGCGTCCGAATATCGACGACCACGACTACGACGTGAAGATGCGCGCGATCCACAAATTCATCGGCGAGGGCGACAAGGTCAAAGTCACGCTGCGCTTCCGCGGGCGCGAACTGTCACACCAGCAGCTGGGAATGAACCTGCTCAAGCGGGTCCAGGACGACACGACCGAGATTGCCAAGATGGAAGCCTGGCCCCGGATGGAAGGCCGCCAGATGCTGATGGTGATTTCGCCCAAGTAGCTGGATCAGCTGCTTGCGGGCGGCTCCCACAGTTCAATCGCATTGCCTTCGGGATCGTGGATCCGGGCGAAGCGGCCAACGCTGGGATCGTCCCATTCGGCGCGGCGCTCGGCGGCGATTCCGCGCGATTCGAGCCGGGCGACCAGCGCGTCGAGGTTCTCGACCCGAAGGTTGATCATGAAGGCCTTGTCGGCGGCAAAATAGTCGGTGTCGTGTTTGAACGGGGCGAAGACGGTGGGTCCGCCCTGAGCGCTCCAGAACCACTCGTTCGGCGGATCGTCCGACGAGGAGCAGCCCGCACCCACGCCCAGCTCCTCGCGGTACCAGGCGTTCAAGGCATCGGGATCGCGCGCGCGGAAAAACAGTCCGCCAATCCCCAGCACTTTGCCCTCACTCATCTTGGCTTCCTTTACCTGCGGCCTGCCTGAAGCTACGCCTCGGCATCTGGGAGGCAAGCGATTTCAGATGGACGCCAAGCGTATCGGTTTCTGGCTAGGGCTGGCTGGATTTGCCCTGACGTTCATTCTGCCTGCTCCAGCCGGCATGCCCCCGCTCGCCTGGCCGACCGCCGGACTGGTCTGGTGGATGGCGGCCTGGTGGATGAGCGAGGCCTTGCCGCTGTCCGCCACCGCGCTGCTGCCGTTCATCGTGCTGCCCTTGATCGGGGTTGCCGACGCAGCCAAGACCGCTTCGGCCTATTATTCGCCGATCATGTTTTTGTTCCTGGGCGGGGCCTTCCTGGCCCTGGCGATCGAGCGCACCGGGCTGCACCGGCGCCTGGCGCTGGCGATTCTGGCCCACGCCGGACACACCAATTGGCAATTGCTGCTGGCGGTGATGGCGGCGACCGCGCTGATTTCGATGTTTATCGCCAATACTTCGACCGCGCTGATCATGATGCCGATGGCATTGGCGATGCTGGCAGCGGGCGGGGTCAAGCAGGGCGAGACGCATGGGATCGCCGGTGCCCTGCCGATGGGCGTGGCTTTTGCCGCGACGCTGGGCGGCTATGGCACAATCGTCGGCACTCCGACCAATGCGATCGCCACCGCGCTGCTCGACAAGAGCCTGGGGGTGAAGATCGGGTTCTTCGAATGGAGCCTCTATGGCCTGCCGCTGGTGCTGCTTGCGGTACCGCTTGCCGCGCTGATCGTGGCGCGGGTGCACCGGATCGACGAGGACCGCTTCGATCCGGTTGCGGCGCGCACCGCGATCCACTTGCCGCCCGGCTGGACCACACCCGAACGACGGCTCTTGCCGGTGTTCCTGATCACCGTGCTGCTGTGGATCACCCGGCCGCTGAGCGAAGGACTGTTTCCCAAAGGCGGGCTCGATGACGGGACTATCGCCGCGATCGCCGGCCTGGCGTTGTTCCTGATCCCTGATGGCACCGGCCGTCCGCTGCTGACCTGGAAAGAGACCGACCGCGCCCCGTGGGGCGTGATCTTGATGTTCGGCGGAGGGCTTTCGCTGGCCATGGGAATGAGCGCCTCGGGGCTGGCCGACTGGTTCGGGCTGATGCTGCTCCCGCTCAAGGCCGTGCCGCCACTGCTGGTCGCGTTGGCGGTGGTTGCTTTCGTGGTGGTGGTGACCGAATTTGCCAGCAATGTCGCGGCCGCCAGCGGGATCATGCCGGTGGTCGGCGCGCTGGTGGTGGCGCTGGGTGCCGACCCCATCCTGCTGGCCCTGCCCGCCGCACTGGCCGCCAGTTGGGGCTTCATGCTGCCCGCCGGAACCGGCCCCAATGCGCTCGCCTGGGCAACCGGGCACATCGCCATGCCGCGGGTTCTCAGGGCAGGGCTGCTGCTCGATCTGGCGGGCGTGCCGCTGATGGTTGGCATAGTCTGGACGATTGCCTCGTTCCGCTGAACCGGTTGCGGTTGAAATCAGTTTCGCCTCCCGGTAAGGCGCACCAATCTCGGCCTGGAAGGAGATGCGCACCTGCGGAGGTTAGATGCGCCAGCGCCCCCAGGTTCGTCCAGCTCCCGCCTTCCTGGGAGCGTCGTTTCAAGGAAGGACGCCGTTCATGGCCGACACCCCCACGCCCAGCCGCAAGCCCAAGGCCGCCGTCACCCGGATCGGCAACCGCGAACTGTCGCCCGCCACTCTGATGATGGGCCACGGTTATGACCCGGTGTTGTCCGAGGGCAGCCTCAAGGCCCCGATCTTCCTGACCAGCACTTTCGCCTTCCCCAGCGCGGCAGAGGGCAAGCGCTTTTTCGGAGGGATCACCGGCAAGATTCCCGGCGGCACCGATGGGCTGGTCTATTCGCGCTTCAATGGCCCCAACCAGCAGATCCTCGAAGGGCGGCTGGCACTGTGGGACGGGGCCGAAGAGGCGCTGTGCTTCTCGAGCGGAATGACCGCGATCTGCGTATTGTTCATGGCCTTTGCCTCGAAAGGCGATGTGATCGTCCATTCGGGCCCGCTCTATGCCGCCAGCGAAGGCTTTATCGCCAAGACGCTGAGCCGGTTCGGGGTGACCTATGTCGATTTCCCGGCCGGGGCGACCCGCGAGGAACTGGACGCGGTGATGGAGAAAGCCAAGGCGCAGGCCGCCGCGCAGGGCGGCAAAGTGGCGATGGTCTATCTGGAAAGCCCGGCCAACCCCACCAACGCGCTGGTCGATGTCGAAGCGGTCAAGACCGCCCGCGATGCGGCACTCGGCCCCGACTGTCCAATCGCGATCGACAACACCTTTCTGGGGCCATTGTGGGCCCGGCCAATCGATCAGGGCGCCGATATCGTGGTCTATTCGCTGACCAAATATGTTGGCGGCCATTCCGATCTGGTCGCGGGTTCGATCTCTGGCGCCAAGCGCTGGATTGATCCGGTGCGGATGCTGCGCAACACCATGGGCGGGATCGCC
>JANPMA010000128.1:0-25161 GCA_031422595.1 Novosphingobium sp.
CCAATTCGTTGTGTCGCTTTTGATAGCCGATTGCGAGCAGAGTAAGAACAACCGCAACCGCAACGAGCGCCAAAGAAATTGCCCTGCCCATTCTCACCGGTCACACTCCCCAAACACAATATCCAGCGCGCCCAGAATGGCGGTCGCATCCGGCAGCATGTGGCCCTTGCACATGAAGTCCATCGCCTGAAGGTGCGAGAACGCCGTGGGGCGGATCTTGCAGCGGTAGGGTTTGTTGCTGCCGTCGGAGACCAGATAGACCCCGAATTCGCCCTTGGGGCTTTCGGTTGCGACGTAAACCTCACCGGCGGGGACGTGGAAGCCTTCGGTGTAGAGCTTGAAGTGGTGGATCAGCGCTTCCATCGACTGCTTCATCTCGGCCCGCGCCGGCGGCGTGACCTTGCGGTCGTCCGAGCAGACCGGGCCTGAAGGCATGTCGCGCAGGCACTGTTTCATGATTTTGGCCGACTGGCGCACTTCCTCGACCCGGACCATGAAGCGGTCATAGCAATCCGAGCGGGTGCCGACCGGGATCTCGAACTCCATCCGGTTGTAAACGTCATAGGGCTGGCTCTTGCGCAGGTCCCACGCGATCCCGGCAGCACGGATCATCGGGCCGGAGAAGCCCCAGGCCAGCGCGTCTTCCTTGGAAACATGCGCGATATCGACATTGCGCTGCTTGAAGATGCGGTTGTCGACCACCAGGCTCATCGCGTCTTCGAACAGCCGAGGCAACCGGTCGTCGAGCCAGACGCCGAGATCGTCGAGCAGTTGCTGCGGCACGTCCTGGTGAACCCCGCCGGGGCGGAACCAGGCCGAGTGCATGCGGGCGCCGGACGCGCGTTCGAAGAAGTTCAGGCAATCCTCGCGGACCTCGTACATCCACAGCGCCGGGGTCATCGCGCCGACATCGAGCACATGGCTGCCCAGGTTGATCATGTGGTTGCAGATGCGGGTCAGCTCGGCGAACAGCACCCGCAGGTACTGGCCCCGCATCGGCACTTCAAGATTGAGCAGCTTCTCGATCGCCAGCACATAAGAGTGCTCCATCGCCAGCGGCGAGGCATAATCAAGCCGGTCAAAATACGGCAGCGCCTGCAGGTAGGTCTTGTGCTCGATCAGCTTCTCGGTGCCGCGATGCAGCAGCCCGACGTGGCAATCGATCCGCTCGATAATCTCGCCGTCAAGCTCCATCACCATCCGCAGCACGCCGTGCGCGGCCGGGTGCTGCGGGCCGAAGTTGATCGTGTAATTGGTGATGACTTCATCGCCGGTGGTGGGCGACTGTTCCAGTTGGAAGGTCATGCCGCGCCTCCCGCCAAACCAAGTCCGTCACCCTCAACCCAAACCCCGTCACCCTGAACTTGTTTCAGGGTCCATTTCGCCAATGGCCCGGTGGGTGCATGGAATGAGCTGACTGCGCGGCTTGCTTTCGCACCAAGCCACCGGGCAAGAACCACGATGGGCCCTGAAACAAGTTCAGGGTGACGATGAAGGAGAGGTTGGTTCACTTGCCAGCCTCCGCCTTTTCATCGCCCGGCAGCACGTACTCCGCGCCTTCCCACGGGCTCATGAAATCGAACTGGCGCAGGTCCTGCGCGAGCTTTACCGGCTCATAGACCACGCGCTGTTCCTCGATCGAATAGCGCAATTCGACATAGCCGGTCAGCGGGAAATCCTTGCGGAACGGATGGCCTTCAAAGCCGTAGTCGGTCAGTATCCGGCGCAAGTCCGGATTGCCGTCGAACAACACCCCGTACATGTCGAACACTTCGCGTTCGAGCCAGCCGGCGTTGGGCCACAGGCCGGTCACGCTGGGCACCGGGGTATCCTCGGCGGCGCTGACCTTGACCATGATCCGGTGGTTTTTGGTCACGCTGAGCAGCATGTAGACCACTTCGAACCGCTCGGCCCGATCGGGGTAATCGGCCCCGGCCATTTCCATCAGCTGCTGGTATTCGTGCTCATCACGCAGCAGCCCCAGCGCAGCGGCGATCTCGCCGCGCGCGACAGTCAGCACCAGCTCGCCGTGTTGCTCGTTCGAGGCCAGCAGCGTGTTGCCCAGCGCCGTGCCGAGCGCGGCAGCCACGCCGTCGTTGGAAGCGGACTTGGGGGCGGAGTGGAGGACTGTCATGCCAAAACCCCAAGGGAGCGCGCGGGCTTCGACAAGCTCAGCCTGAGCGGGGTCTGTTTGCGGGTCGATAGCAACACCCGCTCATCCTGAGCCTGCCGAAGGATCATCGCTCGATCGTCCCGACCCGGCGGATCTTGCGCTGCAATTGCATCACGCCATAGAGCAGCGCCTCGGCAGTCGGCGGGCAGCCGGGGACGTAAATGTCCACCGGCACGATCCGGTCACACCCGCGCACGACCGAGTAGCTGTAGTGGTAATAGCCGCCGCCATTGGCACAGCTGCCCATCGAGATGACGTATTTGGGCTCGCTCATCTGGTCGTAAACCTTGCGCAGCGCCGGGGCCATCTTGTTGCACAGCGTGCCCGCCACGATCATCACGTCCGACTGGCGCGGTGAGGCGCGCGGGGCGACGCCGAAGCGCTCCATATCGTAGCGCGGCATGTTGACGTGGATCATCTCGACCGCGCAGCAGGCGAGCCCGAAAGTCATCCACCACAGCGAGCCGGTGCGGGCCCACTGGAACAGGTCCTCGGTGCTGGTGACAAGGAAGCCCTTGTCATTGATCTCACCGTTGAGGTCGTTGAAGAATGCCGCGTCGGGCGCGGTAGCCGGGCCATTCCACAGCGGGCGGCCAAGGGCATCAACCGGAACGCTCATTCCCAATCCAATGCCCCCATTTTCCACGCATAAATCAGGCCGAACACCAGTTCGGCAATGAACACCATCATCGTGATCCAGGCCGACCAGCCGATATCGAGGAAGGTCACCGCCCAGGGAAACAGGAACGCGGCTTCCAGATCGAAGACGATGAACAGGATCGCGACCAGGTAGAAGCGCACATCGAACTGGCTGCGCGGTTCCTCGAAGGCGGGAAAACCGCATTCGTACTCGCTGTTCTTTTCAGCGTTCGGCTGGTGCGTGCCCGTAAGCCGGGCAACGCCCATCGGCGCAAACACGAACAGGGCCGAAAGCGCGAAGGCGATCCCCAGGAAGATCAGGATCGGCAGGTATTGCGACAGGTCTACCAAAGGGCCACACTCGCCTTGCTGAGAGATAGCCCGCGCCCTAGTCCCGGCGCCGCCCCCGCGCAAGGGGGACAGCACCTAGAAATGCCGAAATTTCCACCTCGAAGCGGGGAAAAAGGCTATTTCTTCAGTTCGCGCGCCAGGGTGGACTTGGTGGTCTTGCCATAGGGCGGCTTGAAGCCTGAGAGCTTGCCAATATCGAGTCCGACCTGACGATAGACCGCGCGCATGTGGCTGAAGGTCTTGAACCCGTCGAGCCCGTGGTAGTTGCCCATCCCCGATGGACCGACCCCGCCGAAGGGAAGATCCTCCATCCCGTTGTGGAAAATCACGTCGTTGACCGTGACCCCGCCCGACACCGTCCGGCTCAGGACCTTTTGCTCCTCGGCCTTGTCGGTACCGAAATAGTACAGTCCCAGCGGCCGGCCATGGTCGTTGACGTAGTCGATCGCGCTGTCGATCGAATCGTAAGTCATCACCGGCAGGATCGGGCCGAAGATTTCCTCCTGCATGACCTTCATGTCATCGGTGACGTTGCGCACGATGGTCAGCGGCATCTTGTTGCCGTTCGAGCTCTTGAAGTCCTCGCCGCCGGGGTTGACCTCGATCAGCTCTGCCCCCTTGTCCTGGGCATCCTTGAGGTACCCTTGAAGGCGTTCGAAGTTACGTCCGTTGACCACTGATGTGTAGTCGTCATTGGCCAGAAGCGTGGGGTACATTTCGGCCACCCCGCTCTTGACGCTTTCGATCATCTCGCCCTCCTGATCCTTGGCAACCAGCAGGTAATCGGGGGCCAGGCAGATCTGTCCGGCGTTCATCATCTTGCCCATCGCGATCCGCGCACCGGCCTTGGTCTTGTCAGCACTGCGACCGATCAAAGTCGGTGATTTTCCGCCCAGCTCGAGCGTGACCGGCACCAGGTTTTCGGCAGCAGCCCGCATGATGTGCTTGCCCACGCTGGTCGCCCCGGTGAAGATCAGGTGATCGAAAGCGAGCTTGGAAAAGGCCGTGCCGACTTCGACCCCGCCGGTGAAAACCGCCATTTCCTCGTCCGCGAAGTACTGCGGCACCACCTCGGCGAAGACTTCGGCCACGCGCTCGGTGAACTCGCTCGGCTTGATCATTGCCCGATTGCCGGCTGCCAGAATCCCGGCCATCGGCACCATCACCATGCCGACCGGGAAATTCCACGGGGCGATCACCCCGACCACACCCTTGGGCTGGTAAACCACCTCGGCCTTGGCCCCCAGCAGCCCCAGCGGAAACATCGGCTTGCGCCTCTCGTTGCGGCTCCAGGCCTCAAGATGCTTCTTCGAATGCTTGAGCGCGCCGACCGAGGGCATGATGTCGGTCATCAGCGTCTGTTCGGTGCTGCGGTGGCCGAAATCGGCGCTTACCGCTTTGGCGAATGCGTCCTTGTGGTCGATCAGCAGCGCAATCGCGCGGTCGATCCGGTCGCGCCGGACCGACAGCGGTTCGGGCATGGCCGCGGTAAAGGCAGCGCGCTGGCGCTTCAGAATATCGTCCATGCGGGCTTGTTCGGCGCTCATCTCAGGCTCCCCGTTTCGATTTGATACCCTTTTTCCGCAGACTGCCGGCGATAGCAAGCGCGCAATTGCCTTTGTTGCATTGCAACATTAGAACCGCCAGGAGACTCATACCATTCCAGAAAGGCTACCCTCCTCATGGCCCAGCTCTCTGCCAGCGACCCGATCGTCATCCTGTCCTTTGCCCGCACCCCGATGGGTAGCATGCAGGGCGCACTCGCCGATGTCAGCGCGACCGATCTGGGTGCGACCGCAATCCGGGCCGCGGTCGAACGCGCCGGGGTGAACGGCGAGGACGTCGAACGTGTCTATATGGGCTGTGTCCTCCCCGCCGGGCTCGGCCAGGCCCCGGCCCGCCAGGCAACGATCAAAGCCGGGCTGCCCAAGTCGGTCCAGGCGACCACGGTCAACAAGGTCTGCGGATCGGGCATGCAGACGCTGATCATGGGCGCCGAAGCCCTGGCCGCCGGAACGATCGATCTGGTTGTCGCGGGCGGGATGGAAAGCATGACCAATGCTCCCTACCTGCTCAAGAAGCACCGTTCGGGCGCGCGGATCGGGCACGATACCGCCTATGATCACATGTTCCTCGACGGCCTCGAGGATGCCTACGAACCGGGCCGGGCAATGGGAACTTTCGCGCAAGATACCGCCAATGCCTATCAGCTCACCCGCGAGGCCCAGGATGGCTACGCGATCGAATCGCTGCGCCGCGCCCAGGCCGCAATCGCCGAGGGTGCCTTCAAAGGCGAAATCGCGCCGGTCACCGTGGTCAGCCGCGCCGGTGAAAGCGTGGTCGATACCGACGAAGCCCCCGGCAAGGGTCGCCCGGACAAGATCCCCAGCCTCAAGCCCGCCTTCGCCAAAGACGGAACGATCACAGCCGCCACTTCCAGCTCGATTTCCGACGGTGCCGCCGCGCTGGTGCTGACCCGCGCCAGCGTTGCTGCCGACAAGGGCCTGCAGCCGCTGGCCCGCGTGGTAGCGGTCGCAGCCCATGCCCAGGAACCCAAGGACTTCACCGTCGCCCCGGTCGGCGCGATCAACAAGGTGCTGGCCAAGGCTGGTTGGTCGCTGGCCGATGTCGATCTGTTCGAGGTCAACGAAGCCTTTGCTTGCGTCGCGATGTTCGCGATGCATGACCTGGGCATTTCGCACGACAAGATCAATGTCCACGGCGGCGCGACCGCGCTGGGCCATCCGATCGGCGCTTCGGGCGCGCGGATCGTCACCACGCTGATCGCGGCGCTCCAGCGCCATGGCAAGACCAGGGGCGTCGCGAGCCTGTGCATCGGCGGCGGCGAAGCCACGGCAGTGGCGGTCGAGCTGATCTGATCCGCTTGTTGCCTGCTGGCTAGGGTGATAGGCTTTTGAAAGGCGGCGGCAAATGGTGCCGCCGCGCCTTACGAAAAGGTCTATCGGACATGCGCAAAAGCCTGATAATTGCCGCCATTTCGCTGACCGCAGCACTTGGTGCCTGCAGCAAGCCTGCCCCCGAAGCAGCCCCCAGCGAGGCTGCCAGCACGGCTGCCGCCGATGCTGCCGCCGCGAGCATTCCGACCGGTGTGTTCGAAGTCACCGATGCGAAGGGCAAGAAAGTGGCAACCACCACGATCAATGCTGATGGCACCTATGCCGAAGATATGGCCGATGGCCACCGCGTGGCGGGGATCGTCAAGATGGTGGACGGCAAGACCTGCTTTGATCCTTCCGGCAAAGCCGAGGCTGAATGTTATACCGACAGCGCCCCGGCAGCCGACGGCAGTTTCACCGCTACCGATGCCAAGGGTATCGTTGTGACGGTCACACCCAAGAAATAGAGCGAAAGACCCGCCGCCGACTCGAAGCAGGTCGGCGGCGGAGCTTCAGGGCTCCCCCGCTCCCCACAGCCGCGTCTGCTCGACATAGCCCTTGCGCGGGCCGACCGTCAGTTCGCACCATTCCGCGCCGCAATCGCCCAGCTTGCCAATCACGCCAGGCGCCAGGCGCCACAGCAGCTTCGATCCGGCTTGGCCGCTTTCGCGCATCTCCGCGGGTCCCTTGCCCTTGACGAAGCCGGTCCGCTCGCGGGTCAGGAACTGGGCCAGGACCCAGCCCTTGGCTCCGCCCGGATCCTCGACAAATCGCCAGCCTTCTTTCATCCTCAAAACCTTGAGCGGAAGCTGCTGGCGGCGATAGACCCACAGGATCTTGTAGTCCTCACCCGGGCCAACGCGCATGTTGATCGGCTCGTCCTTGCGGATCGACGCCCAGTAAGGTGTCTTGGCGTCTTCGGCACTCAGCGGTGCGGTGATGAAAAGCGCGACGATCGGTGCGGCAATCAGGAGGATTCGGGACATTGCGTAACAATAGCGCGCTTATCCGCACCGCTTCAAGCCGCTTGACCGTCGCGCCTGCTCCGGCCTAGCGAATAGCCATGACTGTGGTTACCGATACTCCTCTCCCCCGCCGCATCGCTGGAAAGCCGCGCGTCCACGTGACTCGCCATCTGATCGCATCGGTCGAAGCGCGGATGAGCGAGCTCTTCGACGTGGTGCTCAACACCGAAGACCGCCCGTTGACCCGCGACGAGCTGATCGAGGCGATGCGCGGCAGCGATGTGCTGGTGCCGACCGTTACCGACCGAATCGACGCGGCGATGATCGAGGCGGCCGGCGATCGACTGGGCCTGATCGCGAATTTCGGTGCGGGGATCGAACATATCGATCTGGCCGCCGCGCGGGCCCGCAAGATCATTGTCACCAACACCCCCGGCGTTTTCACCGACGATACTGCCGACCTGACCATGATGCTGATCCTCTCGGTTCCGCGCCGTCTTGGCGAAGGCAGCCGGCTGGTGCGCGATGGCCAGTGGACCGGCTGGGCACCCACCGCGATGCTGGGGCACTGCATCGGCGGCAAGCGGCTGGGAATTGTCGGCATGGGCCGGATCGGCCAGGCTGTCGCTCACCGTGCCCGTGCGTTCGGAATGGAAGCGGTCTATCACAATCGCCACCGCCTGCCCCCCAGCATCGAAACCATGTTCGGCGCGCGCTATGAGCCCGATCTCGAGCTGCTGATCTCGGAAAGCGATATCGTCACGCTGCATTGTCCGGCTGGAGCCGGCACGCACCACCTGATCAACAGCGCGCGGCTCGCCGAAATGAAGCCCAGCTCGTACCTCATCAACACCGCCCGCGGCGATCTGATCGACGAAGAGGCGCTGATCGCGGCGCTCACCAGCGGGCAGATTGCCGGCGCGGGGCTCGATGTGTTTGCCAACGAGCCCAAGGTCGATCCGCGGCTGATCGCGCTGCCCAATGTGATCACCTTGCCCCACCTGGGCAGCGCAACGATTGAGGGCCGCGCCCATGCCGGGGAAAAAGTGATCGCCAACATCCGCTTCTGGGTTGATGGTCACCGTCCGCCTGACCAGGTGCTGGAAGGCTGGGCATAATTCCGCCTTGGCGCAACAAGCCTGCGTCAGACGCCTTGCCTGATATGCGATCGTTGCTCTAAGCCCCCGCGCAAGGAATTGCGTCGCCGCTGGCTGCGCGCCAAAGGGAGAATCTGATGCGCAAGCTTACGGCCCTGGGCCTGGCCGCAACCGCCATGCTGCTGCCCGCAGTTGCCTGGGCACAGGGTGCCGCACTGGCGGCCGACGATACCCTCAACAGCGGCGACAACGCCTGGGTGCTGATGTCCGCGGCACTGGTCCTGTTGATGACCATGCCAGGGCTGGCGCTGTTCTACGGCGGGCTGGTGCGCAGCAAGAACTTCCTGTCGATCATGGTCCAGGTCGGGGCAATCGCGGCCGTGGCGTCGGTGCTGTGGGTGATGCTGGGATACAATCTCGCCTTTGGCGACCCCGCCCCGGCCAATGGCTGGATCGGCACCGGCGACATGTGGATGCTCAACAACACGAATGACCTGCTGCGCGGCGACTATAGCGTGAGCGAGCGTACTTTCGCGTTGTTCCAGATGACGTTCGCGGCGATCACGCCGGCCCTGATGGTCGGCGCCTGGGTCGATCGCGCGCGATTTGGCTGGGTCTTGGCGTTCTGCGCGATCTGGGGCCTGGTCGTCTATGTTCCGGTGGCCCACTGGGTCTGGGGCGATGGCTGGCTGGCCGCCAAGATGGGAACGAAGGATTTCGCAGGCGGGATCGTGGTCCACACCACCGCGGGCGTTTCCGCGCTGGTTGCTGCGATGCTGGTTGGCAAGCGCCAGGGTTTCCCGCGCACCTTGATGCTGCCGCACAGCCCCTCGCTGACGATGGCCGGCGCAGGTCTGCTGTGGGTTGGCTGGTTTGGTTTCAACGGCGGTTCGGCGCTGACCGCCGACGATGCCGCCTCGAGCGCGATCATCGCCACGCACCTGGGTGCCAGCACAGCGGCGCTGGTCTGGCTGCTGATCGAAAAGATCAAGGTCGGCAAGCCGACCAGCGTCGGTTTTGCGACCGGTGCGATCGCCGGGCTTGCAACGGTCACCCCCGCAGCCGGTTTTATCTCGCCTGGCGGGGCGATCTTGCTGGGCGCGATCGCTGCGCTGGTCTGTTTCCCGATGATCCAGGTCATCAAGAAGAGGCTGCAGATCGACGATTCGCTTGACGTGTTCGCGGTTCACGGCGTGGGCGGAATCACCGGATCACTGCTGCTGGCGGTCTTCCTGCACCCGGCAATCGGCGGCAACGGCTATGATCAAGGCACCACGATGCTGAGCCAGTTCGCCGCGCAGGCTGTGGGTGTCGGAGCTGTCGCGATCTGGTCGGCGGTGGCCACCGCGGTTATCGCAGTGCTGGTCAGCTTTTTCATCCCGATGCGGGTCGGCGAGGACGACGAGCGCGAGGGGCTCGACCTTGCCAGCCACGGCGAGCGGGCCTGGGAGCTTGACTGAACCAGCGGGCAGCGCGAGCGCGGCGAGTGGTTTTTTCGCCACCTTGCGCCGCGCGCTGGAGTTTTCGGGGCGATCGAGCCGCAGCGAACTGGTTTCCTATCTGCTCGGCAGCCTGCTGGTCAGCATTCCCGTGTCCTTCGTGACCCGTCTGGTGCTTGCCCACGAGCAGCACCTGGCCGCGACCAATCTCACCACTCTGGTTCTGGCGCTGCCGGTTCCTGCCCTGCTCGTCCGGCGTTACCATGACTCCGGCCGCAGCGGTGCCTGGGTCTGGCTGGCGGTCGCAGCCTTCGCGATCTGGGCGGCGCGGACGATGATCTCCATGCTCTGGGGGATCGACGCGCGGCTGTCGTTCGATCGTTGGACCTGGCTGCTCGACTGGGTGCTGATCCTGACCAACCTGACGAGCGTCATGCTGGCGCTGTTTCCCGCAAACCCCGGCGCCAACCGTTTTGGCCCCAATCCGAGAGCCGGCGTCAATCCGCCAGCAAGCGGCCAATCAACCTGATCCCCGCAGGTGCCCGCGCCAGTGCCAGGTGGCGCTCGCGCAATTCGACCTGAAGGTCGCTTTCACCCGGCAATCCTCGCGCCGAGGCAGGCGCGACGATCCCGTCGCGCGGCGACCATACCGCGATCGTCCGGACCGGCGGCTTGTCGGCCAGGTTTTCGGCAATCGGGGGATTGTCGACCCTGTGATCGTTGAGAAATTCATAGATCCGCCAGGCATTGTTGGCACGCGGATTGCCGGAGAATGGGCTGCCCAGGGTGATAACCGATCGAACCATATCCGGCCGTTGCTTGGCCATTTCGCGGGCGAACAGCCCACCCAGGCTCCAGCCGATCAGGGTTGCGGGTTGGCCATGACGTTTGACTATGGAATCGAGCTTGCGTTCCAACCTGTCCAGCAGATCAGCCCGCGCGCCTTTGTTCTGTCCGATCTCCCACCCGTAGGCCGAATAGCCCGCCGCGCGCAGCGAGCGGCGCAGCCGGATCGAGGAGATGTCGCTGGTCAGATAGCCGGGATAGACCACCACTGGCTGACCCTGGCCGGGCGCAATCGGCACCGCGCGCTGCAGCGGGCTGAGCAGCAGTTTCGGGATCTCCAGAGCCTCACCGGCCCAGAGCCGCAGCGAAGGAGCGGCGACCTGGTCCAACCGCTCAGTCCCCGGTCAGGATCCGGTCGACCAGTTGCTTCACCGTTGGGGTGAAATTGTTCGAATAGAACGGGTCGGTCTTGAAATTGAACGCGGCGTGGCCGGCGAACATCAGGTTCTGGTTGATGTCCTCGCCGTGGACAATCGCTTTCAGGGTCTTCTGGATGCAGAAGCTGCGTGGATCGGCGAGGTAGCCGGTGGTCAAATCGTCATGGTCTTTCCACGACGAGAAGCCGCAGTGCGACAGGCAGCCCATGCAGTCCTTCTGGTCTTTATGGATCACCGAGCGTTCTGCTTCGTCGACGAAGACGATCGTATCATCGGGCGTGCGCAGGCCTTCCCTGAAACCCTGTCCAACCCAGTTGCGGGCCCGCTGCAGATCGGCTGGGGCGACCCAGAAATTCTTGTTTCCGACCCCGACATCAAGCCGCACAGTGTGCTCACCAGCCTCAACCTTGGAATAGGGAATCTGCCGGGCCGAACGCGCTTCCAGATTGTGCAGAAACGGATTGCGCACTGCCGAAGAATAGAAGCCGGTGGGCGAAAAGCGGTGCAGCAGCACATCGCCGTCCTCGAGAGTTCGCAGGTGATCTTTCCAGGCCTGCGGGATAGGGCTTTCCTTGGTCAGCAACGGGCGGGTGCCGTACTGAAAGATGATCTGGCCCAGTTCGGGGTTGTCAATCCAGTTTTCCCAGTCACGCAGGAACCAGACCCCGCCGGCCATCACGATCGGCACCGAATCGGCGATACCTTCGGCGCGCATGGTGTCGCGCAAAGCCTTGACGCGGGGATAGGGATCCTGCGGCACCAGCGGGTCTTCGGCGTTCGACAAGCCATTGTGCCCGCCAGCCAGCCACGGGTCTTCATAGACCACCGCGCCCATCAGATCCGCGAACTTGTGATAGGCCCGCTTCCACAACGCGCGGAACGCCCGGGCCGAACTGATGATCGGCAGATAGTTGACGTTGAAGCGCGCCGCGATCTCGGAAAGCTTGTAGGGCATGCCTGCACCGCAGGTCACGCCGGTAACCAGACCCGTGGTCTTTTCGAGCACGCCTTCCAGCACTTGCTGGGCGCCGCCCATTTCCCACAGCAGGTTGATATTGATCGCGCCCCGGCCGCCGGCCAGATCGTGCGCGCGGTGGACCTGTTCGACCCCGCCCCTGATCCCGTACTGGATCAGTTCGTCGTGGCGCTCCTTGCGCGTCGTGCCGTTGTAGACCTGGGTGACGATCTCACCGTTTTCATCGTAGAAATCGGCATTGACCGCGCTGACCGTACCGATCCCGCCGGCCGCGGCCCAGGCGCCCGAGCTGGCGTGGTTGGAAACCGCAACGCCCTTGCCGCCCTCAACCAGCGGCCACACTTCGCGCCCGCCATAGAGGATGGGCTTCAGCCCCTTGAAGCTGCTGGCAGCGGTCATTGCGTCCCTGTCTTTCCGTTAGCCGAATCGCACGGCTTGATATCCTTCGGCGCGGGCCGATTCCCCGTCGCCTCGAATGCCGCATAGTAGCCATTCAGCTCTGGTCGAAGCACAAATTGCACGAGGCGGAATCCTACGGCATTGAATTCGCAGAAAAGCTGGCGCGGCGGAATGCCATGCTGGTCGGTCGGACGATCGACATCGACCACCACAACTTGTCCGCCCGCTTTAAGCGCCGGGCGAAGATACCACAGAAACGCGTAGGGTTCACCAACTTCATGGTACATGTGAACCATGAAAATCCGGTCGAAGCTGCCGGCCGGCAACTTGGGATCTTCCGGCGCGCCAGTGCGGATCGAGACATTGTCGAGCCGTTCGCGTTCGACCCGCTGGCCCAGCCGCTGGATTGACTTGGGATCGATATCCTGGGCCAGGACCCGTCCTTTGAGACCGACCCGTTCGGCCAGACGGATGGTGTAGTACCCCTCCCCCGCGCCGATATCGGCAACAGTGGTGCCTGGCTTGATTGAGGCCAGGTCCATCACGACCTTGGCTTCACCCAGGTTATCGCGCTGGTCTTCGTTGGAAAATTCGTTGCTCGTCAAACCCGAAACCGGACGGAAAGCCCTGGGAAAGTCCCGCGCAGCTGCGGCCCGATCACTTTCATCGGGCTTGACCCAACAGCCTGAAGTCGTGAGCGCGCCGACTCCCAAGGCCAATAGTGCCAAAAGCAGATGGAACGATCCCCGGCGCATTACCCGCCAGCCTTAGCGAACGGCGCGGCACTTGGCAAAGCGCGTGTCAGTCGACGTCCTCGACTTCGACCTTTTCGCCGGTCACGCGCTGGGCCAGCGCGGCGGCCATGAAAGGATCGAGCGCCCCATCGAGCACGTCGCCCGGCGACGGGCTGGTTACCCCGGTGCGCAAGTCCTTCACCATCTGGTATGGTTGCAGCACGTAAGACCTGATCTGGTGGCCCCAGCCGATGTCGGTCTTGCTGGCGTGTTCGGCGCTCGCGGCCTCCTCGCGCTTCTGCATTTCGGCTTCGTAGAGCCTTGCCTTGAGCATGCCCATGCAGATGTCGCGGTTCTTGTGCTGGCTGCGATCCATCTGGCTGGCAACGATGATCCCGCTGGGAATGTGCGTCATCCGCACTGCGGAATCGGTGGTGTTGACGTGCTGGCCGCCGGCACCGCTGGCGCGGTAGGTGTCGATCTTGAGATCGGCCGGGTTGATGTCGATCTGAAAGGTGTCGTCGATCACCGGATAGACCCAGACCGAGCTGAAGCTGGTGTGGCGCCGCGCCGAACTGTCATAGGGCGAAATGCGAACGAGCCGGTGCACCCCGCTTTCGGTCTTGGCATAGCCATAGGCGTTTTCGCCCTTGCACATGATCGTGGCACTCTTGATTCCGGCCTGCTCGCCGCCCTGGTATTCGACCATCTCGACCTTGAAACCGCGCTTTTCGGCCCAGCGGCTGTACATTCGCAGCAACATTTCGGCCCAGTCCTGGCTTTCGGTGCCGCCCGCCCCGGCATGGATTTCGATGAAGGCATCGTTGCCGTCAGCCTCACCCGCGAGCAGGGCCTGGACCTTGTCGGCATCGGCACGGTCGGCCAGCGCGGCCAGGGTCGCGATCCCTTCGTCAACCGTCGCCTCGTCGGCTTCCATTTCTCCCAGTTCAACATATTCGATCGCATCGGCCATCTGCGCCGAAATCGTGTTGACTGTGCTCACTGCGGCTTCCAGCCGCCGGCGCTCCTTCATCACCGCTTCGGCTTCCTTGGGATTGTCCCACAGTTTGGGATCCTCGACCCGGGCATTCAGCTCATCAAGGCGGCGCAGCGCACGATCCCAGTCAAGGAACTTGCGCACCAGCGCCAGCGCGGCATCGATACGGTCGATATGGGCCTGCCCTTCGGCACGCATGATTTTTCTCTCCGGAATTTGGCCAAAAGCGACCGGGAATTGGATCGTGCCCGTTAGCCGGATTGCCTGCAAAGTAAAGGGTCAGTGGCGGTGCGCAGCCTTCAGCGCGCGCGCCGCAGCCAATGTGCGCTGGACATGCTCGTTGGGGTTGTTCTGGGTATAGCTCAGTTTGATCCGTCCATCGCGGCCAATCACGTAGCTGGTGCGGCTTGAAAGGCCCGACTGGCTGCCATCGGGCTTTTTCAGATGAACGTCATAGGCGGCGATGATTGCCGGGCTGGCCACGCCTACGGAAAATTTGTCGCTGCAATCCTTGCGGCTGAAGTCCTGCTGGATCTGGATCGTATCAGCCGAAAGCCCGATCACCGTCGCGCCCGCCGCCTTGAACTGGGGGGTTGCCTCGGCGAAAGCGCGAGCCTCGATGCTGCACCCGTTGGTGAAGCTCTTGGGATAGAAATAGAGCACCACCGGCCCCTTCTTGAGGGCAGCCTTCAAGTTGTAGGTGAAGACTTTGCCCGCCAGCGCGCCCTGGGTGGTGAAATCGGGCGCGGATGCGCCCTGAGGAAGCTCTGCCGGAAGCGAGCCGGGCAAGCAAAGTGCGGTCAGACAAGCCAAGAGCGGCGCCCGGTGCGATTTCTTCATGGCTGTTTTCCTCTCAAACTGGCACCGCTATTGCACGACTTCCGAGGCCAATGTCGGTGCCGCATCCGGCACGGTCGCATCCGCGGCCGGGCTATTCGAACTTCCCCGCTGCGAACCGCGCTTGATCGCATTGATTAGCGCCGCGCGCTGTTTCTCAAGTTCTTCGGTTCCGATCCCTTGCCTGGCTTCACTCTCGGCCTTGAAGGCTTCCCAGATCACCGAACTCTTGGGATCGTCACTGGGGCTGCCAGAGAAGATTCGTTTGCCGCTGATCCGGTCGACCTTGACCCAATGGATGTCGGACGGGGCAACGAACGGACGGGTGCTCCAGCGGTGCTTCGTCGATTGCACCATCTGTTTGAAGATCGGCGCGGCGATCGTGCCGCCCTGGGCATAACCGCCCAGCGAGCGAGGCTGGTCATAGCCGAGGTAGACCCCGCCGACGATCTGCTGGTTGCCGCCAACAAACCAGACGTTGGTCGGCCCACTGGTCGTCCCGGTCTTACCGAACAAGGGCAGATTCAAGTCGCGCAGAGTGACCGCCGTACCGCGGGTCACCACGCCTTCCAGCATGTGCACCACCTGGAACGCAGTGCGTGCATCCATGACCTGTTTTCCACGCGAATCGAACCGCGGCATTGGCTTGCCGTCCCAATCGGCCATGTTGCACTTGTTGCACCGGCGCTGGTCGGCCTTCCAGATAACCTTGCCGCTGCGATCCTGAATGTAGTCGATCAGCGTCGATGAGAACTGCAGCCCGTTGTTGGCCAGCGCGGCATAGGCATTGACCATCTGTTGAACAGTGGTGTCGCCCGCGCCCAGCGCGAAGGCCAGGTAAGGCGGATACTTGCCAATCCCGACTTTCTCGAAAGACTGGACGACGTTGTCCATTCCGGCATCATTGGCGATCCTGACGGTCATCAGGTTGCGCGACTGTTCAAGCCCCCAACGCAAAGTGTGGGTGCCGCTGCCGCTGCCGCCGCCGAAGTTCTGGAAGCATTTCTCTCCAAACTTCGATCCCTGGTAGACACAGAATTTGCCGTCGACCACTTCGCTCGACGGATTCATCCCGAAATCGAGCCCGGTGCCATAGACGAACGGTTTGATCGTCGATCCGGGCTGGCGCAGCGCTTGGGTCGCGCGGTTGAAGCTGTCGAGCCCGGCGTCGAAACCGCCCTGCATGGCCAACACTCGCCCGGTATGCGCTTCGGCCAGCAGCATGCCCCCGGCGATCTCCGGCACGACCCGCAAGGCCCAGCCATTCCCGGACGGTGCGACGGCAAGCACATCGCCTTCGGCCAGGGCATCGGGAATTCCGCTCAGCGGCCCCTTGGTTCCGTCGGCAAAGCCGATCGTGGCGCGCGGACCGTCGCGGTCGAGCACCAGGCCCACCCGCCAGTCCAGGTAATTGACCGACTTGCCCAGCAGCGCGATCTGGCTGCGCCAGGCATCCTTGTCTAGCTTGATTTGCGCGATCGGCTTCTCGAATCCGCGCGCGCCGCCATAGCGCATCAGCCCGGCCCGCAGCGCATCCTGCGTCGCTTTCTGCAATTCGGGATCGAGCGAGGTGCGCACCCACAACCCGCCGGCATAGACACTATTGGGCCCGTTCTCGGCATTTTCGCCGTACTTTGCGATCAGCTGGCGGCGGACTTCCTCAACGAAGTAACCGTGCGACGAATCCCAATTCTCGACCCGGCGGGCAATGATGCCGAGCGGCTGGGACTTGGCAGCGGCAACCTCTGTCGGCGTCGCCACGCCATTCTTGGCCATCTGATCAAGCACCCAGTTGCGGCGTTCAATCGCCTCGGCGGCATTGTTGGCCCGGCCATAGATCTCCGGCCCGCGCGGCAGAGCGGCCAGAAACGCGTCTTCGGCCAGCGTCAGTTCGGCCAAGTCCTTACCGAAATAGGCTTGGGCCGCAGCCTGGACGCCAAAGCTCTGGCGGCCCAGCGGGATTTCGTTGAGGTAAAGTTCGAGGATCTGCTGCTTGGTCAGCACGCCCTCGATCCGCCGCGCCAAGACCATTTCCTTGAGCTTGCGGGTGACCGAGTATTCGTTGCCGATCAGGATGTTCTTGGCGACCTGCTGGGTAATCGTCGAGCCGCCCTTGGCGCGCTTGCCTGATCCCAGCTTGGTCACGAAATCCACCACCGCCCCGGCCAGGCCGCCGAAATCGACCCCGCCGTGGGTCCAGAAAGTCTTGTCCTCGGCAGAGAGGTAAGCGTTGATCAGCGGCTTGGGAAAATCGACGAAGCGCAGTTGGACGCGGCGTTCGCGCGCATAACTGTAAACGATTTCACCATTGGCTCCGCGCACCATGGTCGGCAGCGGCGGCTGATAGGTCAGCAGGCTCTTCGCCGAAGGCAGGTTGGCCGTGACGACCACATACAGCACCAGAGTGAAGGCCAGGAAGCCGCCAAGCACATAGTTGGCGATCCGGAATCGCTTGCTGGCCTCCCAGCGCGCCTGGTGCCAGGCGTGGAAGCGGGTCTGGCGGAACCAATCCTTGCCTGCTGAAAGCAGGCCTTTGAATCTGGCCCACAAGCCGCCCGCCTCGCGGCGGATGCGCAGCCTTACGGACTTGGTACCTTGATCGTCTGGGTCAGCCATAGAATTGCGATCCTAGCACGGGCCTTGCCGGACTTGCCAGTTGGTTTGCATCACATTGCCCGGTCCGCCGCGGTGCGGGCGAAAAAGACCTTGATTGCGCTGGCCATAGCTTCGGCAAAGGTCTTGCGTCCGCTGGCGGAGATCAGCCGGGCGACATCTGTCGGGTTGTTGATATAGCCGGTCTCAAGCAGCACCGAGGGGACATCGGGCGACTTGAGCACGACAAAGGCCGCCGACTGCGGCTCGGCCGCCTTAAATGGCATAGCCCCGCGCGCGTCGCGCAGCAGCAGGCTGGCAAAGAGTTCTGATTGCGCCTGGGTCTGGCCTTGCGACAGATCGAGCAGGATCGCGTTGACGTCGTCGCTTTGCCCTCCAATCCGGATTCCGTTCAATTCATCGGCGGCGTTCTCACGCGCGGCCATTCGTTCGGCAGTCTCATTGCTGCCCTTGGCTGACAGGGTGTAGACCGTCGCCCCCAATGCTCCACTTTCGATTTCGGTGCTGTCGGCATGGATCGAGATGAACAGGTCCGCGCCAAGCCGCCGGGCGATTGCCGGGCGCTCGCCCAGCAACAGGTAGGTATCATCGCTGCGGGTCAAGGCGACCCGCACCCCGCCCTGTTTCAGCAATTCGTCGCGCAGCGCCAGCGCCAGCGCCAGCACCAGCGCTTTCTCTTTGGGCTCGCCCGCACCCGCACCCGGGTCTTTGCCGCCGTGCCCGGCGTCGATCACGACCAATGGCCGACTGGAATCGAGCGGCCCTTCGATCTTTGGCAGTCCGTTCCCCGCGGCCGGGGTCAGGTCAATACTGACCACATAGTCGTAGCCGCGCCCGGCCCGACCGAAAGCGCGGTCAGCCAGCATCATCGCGGCAAAAACCGCCAGTGGTGCCACGATGACCAACAAAAGCAACAAGACCCGGCGCATTGCCACCTGACTAGTCAAGCCGCGCCCCGCACGCAATCGCCTGTTCGCATCGCGCAACAAACTTGCCGCATCGGCGAAGCGATGCTAACCATCCGCCAACCGGAGCAAGCTAGACCGCTTCCGGGGGGAGATTCCGGGCAATTTCAGTTCCCGGATCAACAGGTTGATGCAACAATGAAGAGCCTCGCACCGTCATTTCCACTGCGAACCCAAGGGGTTCTGGTGGTGAAGGCGGTTGGTCGTGCGCGCCCTTATATGCCGCGCCTCTTCGCTGATGCAGACACGCACATCGCCGCCGGGACCGCTTTTGGCCCCGGCACCACCGATACATCCACGCTCGCGCTTCGGGACCTCCCGGCGCGGCGCGGAAGTCCCGCATACAGCCGCGCCAGTTCAGGAGACGCCCTTTTGGGGCCGGTCCCCTACAGGCGCGCACGGAGAATTCACAATGAACATGCGCATGTTAATCGATGCGCGCCACCAGGAAGAAACCCGGGTGGCGGTGCTCAAAGGCAACCGGATTGAAGAGTTCGATTTTGAATCTGCCGAACACAAGCAGATCAAGGGTAACATTTATCTCGCCAAGGTAACCAGGGTAGAACCCTCGCTGCAGGCGGCGTTTGTCGACTTTGGCGGCAATCGCCACGGTTTCCTGGCGTTCAGCGAAATCCATCCCGACTACTACCTGATCCCCAAGGAAGACCGCGAAGCCTTGCTGGCCGAAGAGGCCGCTCATGCCGAGGAAGAAGCCGCGCTGCGCGCGATCGCCGAGGGTGAGGAAGATTTCGTCGGTGACGACGAGATGGCCGAAAGCTTCGCCGACGAACTGGCCGGCACCAGCCACGATCATCATCACGACGATGACGATGGCGGGCTGACCGAAGTCGACACCGCCGAAAAAGACGAAGTCGCGACGATCGAAGATGGTCACGTCGAGAACGGCTTCGATCACGAGGGCGAGGACGGCGAAGACGAAGGCGCCAATGACAATGGCGACCAGCGCCGCGGCCGCGGTCGCGGACGCCGCCGTCAGGGCGGGTCGAGTGAACGGGGGCGTGGCCACGCCAAGGAAGCCGACGAAATCCGCGCTAAGCGGATGGCGCTGCGCCGCCGCTACAAGATCCAGGACGTGATCCAGCGCCGCCAGGTGCTGCTGGTCCAGGTGGTCAAGGAAGAACGCGGCAACAAGGGCGCGGCGCTGACCACCTATCTCAGCCTCGCGGGTCGCTACTGCGTGCTGATGCCCAATTCCAGCCACGGCGGCGGAATCAGCCGCAAGATCAGCTCGACCTCTGACCGCAAGCGGCTCAAGTCGGTGATTGCCGAGCTCGATCTGCCCAAGACCATGGGCTGCATCGTCCGCACCGCCGGGCTGCAACGCACCAAAACCGAAATCAAGCGCGATTTCGATTACCTCGCCCGGCTGTGGGACGGGATCCGCGAAACCACGCTGGGCTCAACCGCCCCGGCGCTGATCCATTCGGACAGCGACCTGATCAAGCGCGCGATCCGTGACATCTACAACCGCGATATCGAAGACGTGGTGGTCGAAGGCGAACATGGCTTCCGCGCGGCGCGCGATTTCATGAAGCTGCTGATGCCCAGCCACGTGAAAAAGGTGAAGGCCTACGTCGATCCGGTGCCGCTGTTCCAGCGCTACGGCGCCGAGGACCAGCTGACCGCGATGTACGATCCGGTGGTCCAGCTGAAGAGCGGCGGCTACATCGTCATCAATCCGACCGAAGCGCTGGTTTCGATCGACATCAACTCGGGCCGTTCGACCAAGGAACACGGGATCGAGGCGACCGCGCTCAACACCAACCTTGAAGCCGCGCGCGAAATCGCCCGCCAGCTGCGCCTGCGCGACATGGCCGGCCTCGTCGTGATCGACTTTATCGACATGGAATACGGCTCGAACGTCCGCAAGGTCGAGAAGGCGATGAAGGACGCGCTCAAGAACGACCGCGCCCGGATCCAGGTCGGCCGGATCTCCAGCTTCGGGCTGATGGAAATGAGCCGCCAGCGCCTGCGCACCGGTGTGCTCGAAGCCACCACCCGCGGCTGCCCGCACTGCGACGGCACCGGCCTGGTCCGCACGGCCTCCAGCGCCGGGCTTTCGGCGCTGCGGCTGATCGAGGAAGAGGCGGCCAAGGGCAAGGGCTCGCAAATCTCGCTCTATGCCAGCACCGAGGCGGCGGTTTACCTGCTCAACGCCAAGCGCAGCGATCTCGGCGGGATCGAAGAGCGTTACGGCGTTCGGGTCGAAGTGTTGCCCGAAGGCGAGAACGAAGGCGCCAAGATGCGCGTCGGCTCGTCGGGTCCGCGCCCTGAATTCGTCCCCAAGTTCGAACAGATCGTTATCGAGGAAGACGATGACGAGGTGATCGAGGAAGAGGACGAATTCGAAGCCGAGGCCGAGGCCGAAGATCGCGGCGAAGACGACAGAGATGGCCGCGGCAAGCGCAGCCGCAAGCGCCGCCGGCGCGGCGGACGCGACCGCGGTGACGAGGGCCAAGCCCACGCCGAAGGCGACGAAGCCCGCGCCGAAGGCGACGAAGCTGGCGACGACGACGATCGCGAAGACGACGGCGAAGGCGAAGGCGAAACCCGCAGCGAAGTCGATGAAAACGGCGAAGCACCGCGCAAGCGGCGCCGGCGCGGTCGTCGCCGGCGCGGCGGCAAGGGTCGCGGTGATGGCGAAGCCGTGAACGGCGAAACCGGTGGCGATGACGAAGCCGAACAGGCTGAAATTGTCGAAGCCGAACCGGCAGCCGAAGAGGCCCCGGCCAAGCCCAAGCGCGCCAGCCGCAAGAAGAAGGTTGATGCGGAAGCTGAAGCTGAAGCCGAAGTTGTGGCCGAACCCGAACCCGAACCCGAACCGGTGGCGGAAGTTGCCGAGGATGCTCCGGCCAAGCCCAAGCGCGCCAGCCGCAAGAAGAAAGCCGATGCTGAAGCGGCTCCCGCAGCCGAAGAAGCACCGGTTGCCGAAGTGGCCCCCGAGCCTGCCGCCGAAGAACCCCCGGTCAAGCCCAAGCGGGCCAGCCGGAAGAAGGTAACTGCCGATGTGGGAGCCGAACCGGCCCCCGCGATGGCAGGTGCCGCTGCCGAGGAAGAGTCCGGCCCGCTGCGCCGCGGCTGGTGGCAACGCACCTTCGGCGAGTAACCGGGACAGCTGGCCGCGCCGGATCACAAGTCCGGCGCGGCCAGCCCGCCCCAACGGCCAGGTCACCACTTGCATGGCGGAGAATTCCGCAACCCGCCGGGCAGCCCCGCCCGTCGCGCGACCCCGTGGGATTTCGCCAAGTTCCTGCTGCGGGACATGCGCCGCAAGCAGCTTCCGCCGCTTCCGCCAGGCCGCGCTGGAACAGCAGTACGACGAGGCAAATGCCTTGATCATGCAGGTCGGCGAGGTCCGAGGGTTCTAGGCCGCGTGGACTTACTTCAAGTTGAATAGACGACGGCTTTCGCTGCTTCGTTTGCCGTTTCAAACGGCAGACATGTTGGGGGGACCTGACGGGCCGCTTTCGGAAATATATCGAGATAGCGGAGCTTCGGATGTGAGTGATCACGCACTCCTACCCTCCGCATGGCGAGGGGGAACTTTCGTCCTTTTACTGCGTTTGAGGTTTATCAAACGATATGTTTGTTAGGGCGGTAGCGTCCCGATCAAATGGGAAGGCACTCTAATGCTTTGGACAATCGCAGTTATTCTCCGCGTTCTGTAGCTATTGGATTTCGTTGTGTTACCGGTAGGTGGTGGGCTCATCCACCTGTTGCTGGTCGTCGCGGTGATCGTGATTATCTTTCAACTGGTCAGCGGGCGACGTGTCGCCCGTCCGCTTACAGGAGCAGCTGACAACCGCCAGAGTGTCCGATTTGTGGTCGTAAGCGGTCGCCCAACCTCCCCTCCTGCTCGTCAAAGCAGCCGCGGGATTGCATCAGGTCGAAGCGGGACAAGGGCGGGCGATCTGGGGCCCGTCACCGATCACGATTGAAATTCGAAAGGTTGTCAGATGACCGGCAAGGTAGCGATATTTGGCGCAGGTGTTGCCGGTCTGACTGCAGCCCACGAATTTGCCCGACGCGGATACGACGTGTCGGTTTACGAACGAAACGACACTGCCGGTGGCTTTTTTCGCAGTGCCCGGCGCGAATCCGACAATTTGCCGACCGAATATTCATGGCATGGTTTTGGCCCCTGGTACCACAACACCTTCGACCTGCTTCGCCAGATTCCCTTTGATGGCGAAGCTTCACTGTATGACCGCGTACTTTCACGGCCGATGGAATATGCCGTCGTCCCGAACAGTTTCGACGACGATATGGAAATAGCCGCATTCTTTGAAAAGCCGACGGCATTCCGGATGTCGCTGTCCGACAAGCTATCGCTGGCGTGGGGCATCCTCAAGGTATGGTCAGTTAACAACCGGTCAAAACGCCGGTATGCGCAAACGAATGCCGCAGCCTACTGGCAGCCACGTATGACCCCAACAGGGCATAAAACGTGGAAGGCTCTGTTCGGGCCGTGGATCGGTGCAGATTGGCCTTACGCGTCGCTGCACCATGTCGGTCTGTTTTTCGGGCGCAACATCAGGTCGGGTCCTGCGCACAAGCATCCCGCCGATGAAAACGGCGCGGCCTGGGAACACCGTTCGATGGGGGGATGGTCGCTCCTCAAGGGGCCGAGCAATGAAATGTGGTTCAACCGATGGGTCAAGCATCTGGAGGAACATGGTGTAGCATTTCACTGGCAATCGCCGCTTCAAACGCTCCAATTTGACGGGACCAAAATTATTGGCGGCAATCTTGCATCGGGCGAAGAGGTCCGTGCTGACATTTTTATCTTGGCCAGCACGCCGTTCTCGGCCGCAGATATCGTTGCGCGCACTCCCGCCTTGTTGGGCGATGACCAGTTAGCCAAATTAAGACCGTTGATCCAGGATGGACCGCACACGCAGGTTTCTTTTCGTATTGGGTTTGCGGAGCGCATGGCTTGGCCCCGGGAGCGTACTGCGATCGCGTTGACCGATTCTCCCTTCAACATCACCCTCTTCGCCAACGAGCAGTCATGGCCATCCAACATCGATCTGGGGGAAGAGGTGCAATCGCTGTGGACGTGCACCGCTTGCGTCGCGAGCGTTCCGGGGATCGTCCATGGCAAGCCGCTTCGCAATTGCACAAAGAGCGAGTTCATCGACGAAGTGCTGGCTCAGATTCATGCATCCGAAGCTCTCGACGGGATAATCCGGCAAGCGAATGACGGGCGCGGTCTGCAAGATTTTGCAATCCTCAAGACCGAGGTTTGGGACGAATGGGAATTCGACCCGTCCGGTATCACCCCTGAGCAGCCGAAATGGGTGACGACCACGAACACCCGGGAACACCGGCCCAGCCAGGCGACATCGATCCCAAATCTTGCGTTGGCCGGTGCACATACGGAAACCGAGGCAGACATCTGGAGCATCGAGGGAGCGGTCGAAAGCGGACGCCGCGCAGTGAAGATATTCGAGTCCGCCGTGGTGGTGAAGTCGCAGCACAAACCTCTCGCGCTCAAGCTGCTAGCTCGGATGGATGATGCGCTTTTTGCCCTGCGGCTACCGCATATCTTGTCCGTACTCGCGGCTCTCGCCGGCGCAGCCGTTGTAATAGGGTTGTACGAGACCATCGCGCGGAGCTGAGGACGCAGCGGAACTCGACTGCGAGGCAAGGTTGGAATGCCATACTCGTAAGGTTCGAAGGAGAGCCCCCAACTGCTTCCGCCAAGCCGCGCTGGAGCAGCAATATGGTGAGGGTAATACCTGGGTCATGCAGGTGGGTGAGGTGCGGGGGTTCTAGGCTGCGTGGACATGCTTCAAGTTGGTTAGATGACGGCCTTGGCTGCTTCGCCTGCTGGTTCAAACGGCAGAAATGTTGGGGTTTCCAGACCGAAACCGGACTGACCGGAATCCGCCCAAATGTTGTCGATCACAAGATGACGACCGGCCAGCAACCTGGATCGTTTATCAATGGCTCTGGCGGCAGGCTAAGGTGCCTTGTCACCAATTGCGAAATTGACCAAGTTGCCTTGTGGTCGAAATCGGAAACCAAACTGCGGACAGCGCCACCCCCGCTTTGCGCGTGCCGATGTCGCGGCGATCGATGGTGGTCGCAGGCCTTTCGACAATTGTTGAATGGTATGATTTCACGCTTTACCTCTATTTTTCGACGGTGTTGGCCCGCGTGTTCTTCGGAACTGGCGCACAGTCGATGACTCAAACGCTGGGCGGCTTTGCTATCGCTTACCTGATGCGGCCAGTCGGAGCGCTGGTTTTTGGTCACTTTGGTGACCGGCTGGGCCGGCGGGTAACGATGCTGGGTTCGATGGCTTTGATGACCGTGGCAATGCTCGCAACCGCTATCCTGCCGACCTATGCGCAGATTGGCCCGCTTGCTGGCGTGCTGCTGATCGCGCTGCGCTGTTTGATGTCGTTTTCGGTCGGCGGCGAATATACCGGCGTCGTCGCTTACTTGATGGAAGGTGCTGAGGACAGTCGGCGCGGCTTGATCACCAGCTGCGCATCGGCGGCAAGCGAGATCGGCGCGCTGCTGGCGGCCGGTGCGGCGGCGCTGACCATTTGGGCTGTGCCAGAAGAATCGCTTGTATCGTGGGGATGGCGCCTGCCCTTCCTGTTCGGCGCAGCGCTCGCCGGCTTGGTACTAATAACCCGCGCAACGCTCGAAGAAACGCCGGAATTCCTGCGGCAGCGTGAAGCGGGCACGGTTCCGAAAAAGCCGATCCGGCAGACGCTGACGCGGCACCGCAGCGCCATCGCTCGCGGCTTTGCGATCTCTGCGCTGGGTTCAATCAGTTATTATGTCGGCATCACCTACGTACCGGCGTTCCTTGATGCCA
>JANPMA010000129.1:0-3519 GCA_031422595.1 Novosphingobium sp.
CGCATGCGATCGGCAGGCAAGCCGGTGGCCGGCGTTGAAGTGGTGATCAAGGGCCGCGATGGCTCGATCCTGCCGCAGGGCGAGATCGGCGAGATCGTCACCCGATCCACCGCGAACATGCTGGGCTACTGGAAGCTGCCCAAAGCCACCGCCAGCACGATGGATGCCGATGGCTGGATCGCCACCGGCGATGTCGGCTACCTCGATGAAGACGGCTATGTCTACATGTACGACCGCGCCAAGGACATGATCATCACCGGGGGCGAGAACGTCTATCCGGCCGAGGTTGAAAGCGCGATCTATGGCCATCCCGATGTGCTGGAAGTCGCGGTAATCGGGGTTCCTGACGAGAAGTGGGGCGAGGCGGTGAAAGCGGTCTGCGTAGCCAAGCCTGGTCACACCATCGACCAAGCTTCGATCATCGAATGGACCCGCCCCCGGATCGCCGGATTCAAGGTGCCTAAGAGCGTCGATGTGATCGACGCGCTGCCGCGCAATCCCAGCGGCAAGATCCTGCGCCGCCAATTGCGCGAACCCTATTGGGAAGGACGCGAGCGGCAGGTGAACTAAACCCCGCCTCCATTCGCATCGAGCGAAGTCGAGATGCCCGCGCGCAGTGTCTCGACTTCGCTCGACACGAACGGCTAGGGTGGTGTGAAACGAAAGGTAGTGCACAATGTCCGATCCCCTTCCCGGCGCCCAGGCGCATATCGAAGCCGCGCTGAAGCTGTGCAGCACGATCGACGACCTCCCCGCCGACACTCCCTTGATCCCGATCACCAAGGTCGGCGTGATCGGCGCAGGCACGATGGGCGGCGGGATCACGATGAATTTCCTCTCAGCCGGGATCCCGGTGACGATTGTCGAGCAGGAACAGCCCGCGCTGGATCGCGGCGTGGGCGTGATGGGCAAGAACTACGAGGCCAGCGTCAAGCGCGGGCGGATCGAGGCGGCCGCTGCCCAGGCGGCGATGGCCCGGCTGACCCCCAGCCTCAGTTTCGACGATCTGGCCGACTGCGATCTGGTGATCGAGGCAGTCTATGAATCGATGGACGTGAAGAAGGACGTCTTCGGCCGGCTCGATCGCATAGTGAAGCCGGGCGCGATTCTGGCCAGCAACACCAGCTACCTCGATGTCGATGAGATCGCGGCGGCCACCAAACGCCCCGAAGCGGTGCTGGGGATGCACTTCTTCTCGCCCGCCAACATCATGAAATTGCTGGAGGTTGTGCGCGGCGCCAAGACCGGGGCGAGCCAGCTCGCCACGGTGATGCAGCTCGCCGGAACGATCCGCAAAGTCCCGGTGGTCTCGGGCGTGTGCCACGGCTTCATCGGCAACCGCATGCTGTCCAAGCGGCAGGAACAGGCCAATACCCTGCTGATGGAAGGCGCGGCCTATTACGATATCGACCAGGTGCTGCTCGATTTCGGCTTCCCGATGGGCCCGTTCCAGATGGGCGACCTCGCGGGCCTCGACATCGGCTGGCACCGCGATCCCGCCAAGGTCACCACGATCCGCGAAGCACTTTGCGCCAAGGGTCGCTGGGGCCAGAAGACCGGCAAGGGCTTTTACGATTACGATGCCGAACGCAAACGCACGCCCTCCGACGAGGTCAAGGCGATCATCGGCGAGTTTGCCAGCAAGAGCGGCGTTACCCAGCGCGAGGTGGACAAGCAGGAGATTTTCGAACGCCTGCTCTACCCGATGGTATCGGAAGGCGCGCTGATCCTCGAAGAAGGAATGGCCCAGCGCGCCAGCGACATCGATCTGGTCTGGCTCAACGGCTATGGCTGGCCGGCCTGGACCGGCGGGATCATGTACTGGGCTGACCATGAAGGGCTGGGCAAGGTCGTCGATGGGCTGAAGCGGCACGGCCTGCCGGTGGCACCGCTGCTTGAGCAGCTGGCCGGTGAGGGCGGGAAGTTTAGCAGCTAGGCTACCGCCCCCTTGGAATGCACCGTTCGCGCGGCAGACCGGCAAAGGTTTCGCAATTGTAGAGCACAATTTCGGCGCCCGCCGGATCGCGCGAATAGCTGAATTGCAGGCTGTCGCGTGCGCCGCGCGGAAGCGGGAAGCTGGCAGGAACGTCGGCGCGATTGAGCCAGCCCAACACCCGGCAGGTGCCTTGACCGGTGCACAGGCTCTTGGCTGTGGCGAGCGCGGCTTGCGGGCCCGCTCCGGTTGCCAGCACGATGAAGTTGGCTTTGCCTGAGGGGAGCCGCATCACCACTTCGCCGCTCGAGACCTTGGGGGTATCGAGCGGAAGCGGTGCAATCGCGGCCGAGGCGTCGGCATCGTAGTAGTCGGGCAGGCCGCTCATTTCCGGCATCGGCGCGGGGCCAGCGGTGAGCCCGGCGAACGAAGCCTCACCGCCGCGATAGGCGGTCCAGCTCTTGGCGGTGCCCCAGCGGCCGGGCCAGCGGAAGAACAGGTGAGTTTCCACCTGGGTCAGCTTTTCCAGCTTCGGGCTCCACGAGGGATAGACCCAATCGGTATGGTAATGCGTGGCCTGGCCGACCTGGGCAAAGACCGAACCGGCCAGCGCCTGATCGGCGCGCGAACGGGCCGCGCTCCAGCCTTCCGGGCCATAGCGGCGCGCCAGTGAGCCATCGCAAGTGAAAGTGAACTGGCAACCGGTCGCGCGCTGCGATCCTTCGAACACCACACCACAAACGGTCTTGGCAAAGGCGGGATGGCGCGTGCGGTTGAGGATCACCTGGACAACCGCGCGCTGGCCAATGTCGCTGGGGCCGGCCTCAGCCATCGCCGCGAGCGCGAGGCATTCGCGAGCATTGCCAAGATCGGCCGCAGATCCGCTGAAGCGGAACGGCGGGGCCGGGTCGATCGGTCCGGTGATGAAGGGATTGCGGAGATTGGATGCGCGGGCCGCGTCCATCGCGCCCAGCGAGAGCATTTCCATCGGAGGCTCGAGGCCCACCACCGGCGCTTCGCTGGCATTGCCGGGCAACGCCGCCAGTTCGGCGGCCTGGCTGGCATCGGCGGGGCTTAGCGGCGGCTGAAATGTCTGGCTGAGATAGGCCATCAGCAAGATCGGCAGTAGCGCCAGCAGCGCCACGATCATCCTGCGGTTCAACGGGTCGTCCATCGAAGTCCCTTAGCCACAAGCCCGAAAACAAAAAACCCCGCCGTAGCGGGGTTTGGTGGTGGTTGCGGGGGTAGGATTTGAACCTACGACCTTCAGGTTATGAGCCTGACGAGCTACCGGGCTGCTCCACCCCGCGTCACCATGCCGCCCATGTAGGGCGAAATCATCGGAACACAAGGCTCCGAAAACACAAAAAGGGCCTTCAAGGGCCCTTTGGGTGCAGGGCCGAAGCCCTGACATGTGAATGGGTTTTATAACCTGTACCCGCCGACTTTAATGCCTGGCGACGTCCTACTCTTCCAACGCTTGAGCGGTAGTACCATCGGCGCTGTCAGGTTTCACGGCCGAGTTCGAGATGGGATCGGGTGGGGCACTGACGCTATGGCCACCAAGCAATAAAGCAGGCGGATAC
>JANPMA010000130.1:0-15728 GCA_031422595.1 Novosphingobium sp.
GAGTCCGGAATAAATCCGGCAAGCACGATGGCGATGAACCACGCCGCCATGAACACGAAAATCCAGCGATCAAGGGCATGCGCCCGTGGTGTTCCGGAAAGCAGGTCCAGCCTGGGCTCCGTGACACTCAGATTTCCGGCATGAGTTGCCATGACAAAACCCCCTTTACCTGGCGACCGCTTACAGTGCTTACCATCGCCGAAGTTAAGGGGGAAGTACCAACCGAATCCTACTGCCGCCTGGTTCCCCCAACATTCCAGCCATTTGAGCCAGCTCCAGCCTTCCCCCGACACGGTCATTCGTTCACAACGGTAACTCACCGCCCAACCTACCCCACACTCGTCCCAAACAAGCTCCCGATCGCATAGGTCGCGGCCATCGCGATCACGCCCCAGAAGGTCACCCGCAGCGTTCCCTTGCCGATCGGCGCGCCGCCGATCTTTGCGCCGGCCGCGCCGAGTAGCATCAGGAACACCAGCGAGGCGAGCGAGACGCCCAGCGGAATGGCGCCGAATGTCAGCAGCATGGCGGTGACCAGGGGCAGCGCCGCCCCCACCGCGAAGGTCGCGGCCGAGGCCAGCGCGGCCTGGAGCGGGCGGGCGCGGTGCATTTCGGCGAGGCCGAGTTCGTCGCGGGCGTGGGCGGCCAGCGCATCGTGCGCGGTCAGGGCAGCGGCGACCTGTTTGGCCAGGGCCTCGTCAAGGCCGCGGGTCCGGTAGATCTGGGTCAGTTCGGCCAGTTCGAATTCGGGCTGCTGCGCCAGTTCCTTGCGCTCGCGGGCGAGGTCAGCCCCTTCGGTATCGGCCTGGCTCGAGACCGAGACATATTCGCCCGCCGCCATCGACAGCGCGCCCGCGACGAGGCCAGCAACCCCGGCGACCAGCACTTGCTGCTTGTCCCCCGCCGCAGCCGCGACGCCGACGATCAGGCTGGCGGTCGAAACGATCCCGTCGTTCGCGCCCAGCACCGCCGCGCGCAGCCAGCCGATCCGCTCTACCGCGTGAGTTTCGGCGGGCTGTCCGGGGATTGGCGGCATGTCCAGGGCTCCTTGGTTGATCTTTAACGACAAGCCTAGCGCCAAGCGTGGTCCCCCACCATGACACAGCGCAAACCATTTGCGCTTTCACCAATGCCCCGGGCCGGTTATGGGACAGGTCAGGAACCAGAGCGCCCAGCCCCAGTGAAATCCATTCCCGCCATCGATCGCTACATTTTCCGGCTGGTGCTGATGCCGATGCTGGCGGTCTTCGTGATCGCCGCATCGCTGCTGGTGCTCGACAAGATGCTCAAGCTGTTCGAGTTCGTCGGCAACGAGGGCGGGCCGATTTCGGTGGTGTTCCGGATGCTGGCGAACCTGCTGCCCGAATATGCCAGCCTGGCGATCCCGCTGGGGCTGTTGCTGGGGATCCTGTTCGCGTTCCGCAAGCTGGCGACCACCAGCGAGCTCGACGTGATGCGCGCCCTGGGGCTGAGCTATACCCGGCTGCTGCGGGTGCCCTATGCGATCACGCTGGTGCTGGCCGCGCTCAACTTCGGGATCGTCGGTTATCTTCAGCCCTATGCGCGCTACTGGTACGAACAGCTCGATTTCGAGCTGCGCTCGGGCGCCTTGGGGGCTTCGATCAAGGTCGGCGAATTCACCACGCTCGAAGACAAGATGGCGCTCAGGATCGACCAGAGCCGCGAGAACGGGCGGGAGCTGATCGGCATTTTCGCGCGCTTCACTTCGCCCAGCGGCCAGGTCGCGACGATTTCGGCGCGCGAGGGCACTTTCCTGGCGCTGAAGGACAGCCCCGACACGATCGTGCTGCGCCTCACCCAAGGCCAGATCGTTATCGACGAACCCGGCCAGCCGCCCCGCGTGCTCAGCTTTTCGCGCCATGACCTGCCGATCGACCTGCCGGCGATCGAAAGGTTCCGCAAACGCGGTGCCAAGGAGCGCGAATATATCCTGCCCGAACTGCTGCGGATCGGCTGGAACGACCAGGCCAGCGAGGCGGTCCGCAACCAGACCCGGGCCAGCCTCAACTACCGGATGGTCGAAGTGGTGATGATGCTGCTGCTGCCGCTGCTGGCGATGGCGCTGGCGGTGCCGCCCAAACGCTCCAGCTCGTCGCTCGGCATGTTCCTGTCGATCGTGATGGTGGTGGCCTATCACAAGGTCAACGAATACGGCCAGGCCGCCGCCGCGCAGGGCCGGTTCGATCCCTGGGTGATCCTGTGGGGGCCGTTCATCCTGTTCGCCGCCTTGATCATGTGGATGTACTGGCGGATCGCTTTCGTGCCCGGCGGCCAGCCGATCGGGGGCCTCGAGAAATTCGCCGCCAACCTGAGCAAGCGGGTAATGAAGCTGTTCAATCGCGACAAGCAGGCTGAGGCGGCGTGATGCTGACCGAGCTGTTCCCCTCGCGCACGATCACCATGTACCTGGCGCGGCTGTTCATCAGCCGGATCATCGGGGTGCTGATCCTGCTGGTGCTGGTCTTGCAGACGATGATGCTGCTGTCCGAAAGCGGCGATATCCTGGCCGTGCCCGGCAATGGCGAGGCCGAGCTGTGGTACTACGTTTCGCTCAACGTGCCGCAGCTGATCGCGCGGTTCCTGCCCTATTCGGTGCTCTTGGCGACAGTCTTCACATTCTGGCCGCTCAACCAGAACAGCGAGGTTATCGCGATGCGCGCGGCCGGGCTTTCCGCGCACCAGATCCTCGCCCCGCTGCTGCTCGTCGCGGCGGTGGTCTCCATGGTCAGCTTTGTCTTCAACGAGACTGTGGTCGCCTCGCGCACCGGCGTGCTCAAACAGTGGAGCCAGGCGCGTTACAAACCGCTGCCCAAGGACACCGGGGTGCGCTTCAACGTCTATGTGCCCGACGGCGGCAACGTGCTGACCGCGCAGCGGGTCAGCGGCCAGGGCAGCGCGACCCGGCTGGAGGGCGTGACCTGGTACCGCCGCGACGGTGCGGGCATGGTGACCGAGCAGCTGCGCGGTGCGCGCGCCAGCTATGCCGCTCCCGGCTGGAAGCTGGAAAGCCCGGTCCGGTTCGAGGTCGCCAGCACCGCGCAGAGCCCGCTGCCCGGCCCACTCGTGATCGCCCCCGGGGTCACCCCGGCGCAGCTGGCGATCGGACGGGTCGATGCCGATGGGCAGAACTTCATCGCCTTGGGCCGCTCGATCAAGGCGCTGGAGGCGTCGGGGCGGCGGGTGACCGAGCTCAAGGGCAAGTGGTGGCACAAGTTTTCAGGGCCGCTTTCGGCGCTGTTGATGCCGCTGCTGGGTTCGGTCGCGGCCTTTGGCCTGGCGCGTTCGGGCAACCTGTGGATCCGCGCGGTGATCGGCATGGCGCTGGGCTTCGCCTATTTCGTGGTCGACAACGCGGCGCTGGCGATGGGCAATTTCGGCGGCTACCCCCCGATGATCGCGGCCTGGGCGCCGTTCATGCTGTTCCTGCTGGTGGGCGAGACGGTGCTGGTCAAGACCGAGGAGTAGGGGAGTCTTTGCCGGGTGCGCCAATCGCCTCCGCGATTGGCTTGGCCTGGCCGGCCCGCTCCCCCGGCCCGACCACCCGTGACATGGTACCCTGTGGGTGGTCGGGGCGCCCCGACAAAACGTCCCCCGGACGTTTTGCGACTTCGGAGCACGGGAGCGGGCCGGCCAGGCCAGGGAAAGCCGGATGGCTTTCCCGCACCGCCGCGAGGCGGAAAATCAACGCCGCATCATCGTCGAGCGCGCGATCCGTCCAACCAGCGGCAGCAGGCCCGGGTAGTTGGCCCCCTGATAGGTTGAATTGACGCCAAGGTGCTTGGCCAACCGCCGGTGCGCTTCGCCCAGCGAGTGGTAGGGCAAGCTGGGCAGCAGGTGGTGCAGCGCGTGATAGCGCAGGCCGACCGGGGCCCATAGCGGGCTGAGCAGTTCGGGCGGGGGGACGTTGACCGAATCGAGGTATTGCGCGGTCACCGTCATCGGTGCACCATCGTTCTGCCACAGGTGCGCCACCAGAGTGCGGATCTGATTGAAAACCGCGGTCGCCGAAACCACGCCAAGCGCGATCAGCAAGGGCCGCCAGCCGAGCCACTGGGTGCTGGCCAGCAGGGTCCAGGCCCACAGCATCGTGCCCAGTTCCTGCCAGAACACCATCCGCGCGAAGTCGCCTTCAGGCGCTCGGCGGCGGAAGTCGGGATTGATCGACAGCGAGGAGGCGCGCTCCCAGACCAGCTTCCTGAGCGGCGGGATCAAAGCCCCTAGCGGCACCAGCAGCGCGCAGCGGATCAAGAGACCCACCGGCAGCAGCACCGCGATCAGGATAAAGGCCGGGAGCGACCACGGCTTCATCAGCGCCAGCGGCAGGTATTCCGGATCCTCGATCGTGCCGTACTTGGTCCGCGCGTGGTGCAGCGTGTGGACCCCTTCGTACATGAACGAGGGGGTGAGCATCGGGATCCCTACAGCCAAATTCCACACAAACCGGAAGCCCGGCAGCGCGGTGCGGTGGATATGGGTCAGCTCGTGGATGAACAGCAGCGCGCGGTAAAGGAAGAACACCGCCAGAAAGCCGCTGGCCCAGGCCTGCCACCCGGGCAGCACGATCGCCCCGGCAATCCCGGCATAACCAAGCCCCGCCGAAAGCAGCATGTCGGGCCAGTAAATCCCTGGCCGCGCCGCCGAAATATCGCGGGTCAGCTCCACCGCGGCGCGCAGCATCGCCATATCATCGGCGATCTGCGAATTGGGCACGGGGGCTTCGATCTTTTCCTGCACAGTCATCAAATCATTCCAAAACGGCCCCGCTTGGCGTAGTGGCGGGACCAAACGCGGGTCTCATTGACCTCGAACAAAGGCAGCATCGTGGCACAGGCAGAAATAACCGTCACCCCGGTAGCCGACAAGGCCGGTCGCAAGGCATTTATCGATCTGGCCTATCGGTTCAACGCCGCGGACCCCAGCTGGGTCCCGCCGCTGCGCTTCGAAGTGGAAGAGCTGCTAACCCCGGGCAAGAACCCGTTCTTCGATCACGCCGATGTCCAGCTATTCCTGGCCACGCGCGGTGGCACAGCGGTGGGGCGGATTTCGGCGCATATCGACAAGCTGGCGCTGGCTCAGCCGGTGGAACAGGGCATGGGTCCGGGCACCGGCAACTGGGGCCTGCTCGAAGCCGAGGACGAGGCGGTGGCCGCGGCATTGATCGCCCGGGCTGAAGTGTGGCTGCGCGAAAAAGGCATGACCCGCGTGCTCGCGCCGCTGTCGATGTCGGTCTGGGAAGAACCCGGCCAGCTGACCAAAGGCTTCGATCACCCGCCGACGGTGATGATGGGGCACCAGAGCGAACGCTATCAGCACTATATCGAGGGCCAAGCCTACAAGCCGGCCAAGCTGCTGCGCACTTACGAGGTCGACATTACCCAGACCTTCCCTCCGCTGATCCAGCGGATCGTCCAGTCCGGCCTCAAGAACCCCAGGATCAACATTCGCAATGTCGACAAATCGAAGTTCGACAGCGAGGCGGCGATCATCCTGGCGATCCTCAACGATGCCTGGTCAGACAACTGGGGCTTCGTCCCCTTCACCGACCGCGAGATTGCCTATGCCGGCAAGAAGTTCAAACCGATCGTCCGCGAGGACCTGATCCTGATCGCCGAATACGAGGGCGAGCCGGTGGCCTTCATGATGACCCTGCCCAACCTCAACGAGGTGCTGCAACCGATGGGTGGCACGCTGTGGCCGTTCAATTGGGCCAAGCTGCTGTGGTGGCTGCGCAAACCGCGTGTGAAGACGATGCGGGTGCCGCTGATGGGGGTCCTCAAAAAGCACCAGTCCAGCCGCCTCGCCAGCCAGCTCGCTTTCATGATGATCGAAACGATCCGCCGGAACTCCACCGCGCACTATGGCGCAACGCGCGGCGAGATCGGCTGGGTACTCGATGACAACCAGGGCATGAACGCGATTGCCGATGCGATCGTCAGCAAGGTCAACAAGGAATACACGATCTACGAGAAGGGGTTGTAATCCTCCCCCTTGGGGGAGGGGGACCATCCCGCAGGGATGGTGGAGGGGTACGTGCGGGTGATCACTACTTCGCCGGCCGGCTCTGGGCTTAGTCCTTCGAGGTCAGGATCACCTGCGCGTACCCCTCCACCATGCTTCGCATGGTCCCCCTCCCCGTTCCGGGGAGGAATTACTCCCGATCCACCGCCGTGGTCACGGCCACGTCCATCGTCACATTGCCCACGGTCCGCATCAGGTCGGGCAAGATCTCAACCGCGACCAGCAGCGCCAGCGGCGCGATCGGCACGCCCATCGCATTGGCGATCGGCCCGACCGAGATCACGAAGCTGAGCGTGCCGGGCAGCGAGACCGAGCTGAGCGAGACCAGGAAGGCGACCAGAACACCTACCCCCAGCGCCCAGACCGAAAGCGGGGTGCCGGTGAGGTAGGCGGCATAGATCGCCACCCCCATGTTCATCGCCGGGCTGGTCCCGCGGAAAATCGCCACCGCCAGCGGCAGCACGAAATCGGCGGTCGCCTCGCGCACGCCGAGCTTGCGGGTGGCGGCCAGCATCGCCGGCAGGCAGGCCAGCGAGCTTTGGGTGGACAGCGCCACCGCGTGAACCGGCAGCATCGCTTGGGCGAATTTGCCCAGCGGCTGACGGGCCAGCACCAGCGCCAGCACAAATCCCCCGACCATGACCACCAGCCCCGCGGCACTGACCACCAGGATATAGTGCGCCAGCGCGCCAATCGCGTCGGTTCCGCTGCTCGCCGCCAGGGTCAGCGCCAGCCCGAACACCCCGATCGGGGCGAGCATCAGCACCCAGCCGATCACCACCATCATCGCCGCTGCCAGCCCTTCGAAAACCAGCGCCAGCTGGCGGCGCGGGGCATCGGCGATCCGGGTTGCGGCGACCGCCAGCAGCGAAACGAACAGCACCATCGGCAGCATCGATCCGGCCGCGGCGGCGGCAAAGATATTCTCGGGCATCATCGCCAGCAGGATCTCGTTGAAGCCGGGAACCTTGGCACCCTCTGCCGCCCCGCCGCTCAGCGCGGCAACCGCCCGCTCAGGGATAGGGAACAGTTCGAGCAGCGCCGGGACCAGGATCGCGGCCATCGTGCCCGCCGCCAGCAGGCAGGCGAAGAACAGCGTTACCGCGCGCCGCGCCAGGCGCCCGCCCCCGGCCGCAGCCAGTGTCTGCGAAATCCCGGTATAGACCAGCCCCACCACCAGCGGCAGGATCGTCAGCTGCAAGGCGCGCAGCCACAGCTTGCCCGCCGGCTCGGCGAATTCCAGAATCCGCGCCAGCAGCGGGGTGCCGTGCAGCCCCGCGCCAAGCGCAAAGCCCAGCACCAGGGCGGCAAAGGTCAGCGCGGCCGGAACCTTGATTTCCGGAAACTTGGCGGCCTCGCCCGATGCTTCCACGTTTCTGCTCCCCCGAATTTGCAACTTGTGGGCGTGACTTTAGCGGCGCGGCGCGACATAGCAATTCCTGAACACTTTGCGGATTATGGGCCGGGCTATGGGACGACAATTCTTCGGTACCGACGGGATTCGCGGGCTCACCAATGCCGGGGTGATGACCGCCGCCATGGCGATGAAAGTCGGCCAGGCAGCCGGCACGCATTTCCTGCGCGGGCCGCACAAGCACCGCGTGGTGATCGGCAAGGACACCCGGCTTTCGGGCTATATGCTGGAAAACGCGCTGGTCGCGGGGTTTACCAGTGTGGGCATGGAAGTGGTGCTGACCGGGCCGTTGCCGACCCCGGCGATCGCCATGCTGACCCGCGAGCTGCGCGCCGATGTCGGCGTGATGATCTCGGCCAGCCACAACCCTTATGAGGACAACGGCATCAAGCTGTTCGGGCCCGACGGGTTCAAGCTTTCCGATGAAGACGAAGAAGCGATCGAGAAGCTGCTGGGGACCGACCTGGCGCTGGCCCCCTCGGCGCAGATCGGCCGCGCGCGGCGGATCGACGATGTCCGCGGACGCTATATCCACGCGGTCAAAAGCTCGCTGCCCGACCTTGTCCGGCTCGACGGGCTCAAGATCGTGGTCGATTGCGCCAATGGCGCGGCCTATCAGGTCGCCCCCAGCGCGATCTGGGAACTGGGCGCCGAAGTGATCGCGGTCGGGGTTTTGCCCAACGGCACCAATATCAACGACAAATGCGGTTCGACCCACCTGGCCCTGGTCAAGGAAACGGTGGTCGCCAGCGGCGCCGATATCGGGATCGCGCTCGATGGCGATGCCGACCGGCTGATCGTGGTCGATGAAAAGGGCCAGACCGTCGATGGCGATCAGATCATGGCGCTGATCGGCACGCAATTGGCCGCACGCGGCGAATTGCGCGGCGGCGGCGTGGTCGCCACGGTCATGTCGAACCTGGGGCTGGAACGGTTCCTGGGCGGGCAAGGGCTGACGCTCGAGCGGACCAAGGTGGGTGACCGCCACGTGCTTGAAAAGATGAAAGCCGATGGCTTCAATGTGGGCGGCGAGCAGAGCGGACACATGATCCTGCTCGACCATGCCACTACCGGGGATGGTACGATTGCGGCGCTGCAAGTCTTGGCCGCGCTGGTCCAGTCGGGCAAGCGCGCGAGCGAACTGCTGCATCTGTTCGATCCGGTTCCGCAGCTTTTGAAGAACGTGCGCTTCGCCGGGGGCAAGCCGCTCGACGATGCGCGGGTCAAGGCAGTGATCGCCGATGCTGAGGCGCAGCTTGAGGGCAAGGGCCGCCTGGTGATCCGCCCCTCGGGCACCGAGCCGGTGATCCGGGTGATGGCCGAAGGCGACGATGCGGGCGAGGTCGAGCAAGTCGTCGATGCGATCTGCGATGCGGTCAAGGAGGCCGCGGCGTGAGCCTCGACATGCGCCCCGATTGCGAGAAGTGCGGCGCCGACCTTGCGGCGGAATTGCCCGGCGCTTTCATCTGCAGCTTTGAGTGCACTTTCTGCGCCGAGTGCGCCGATGCGCTCGACGAGCGCTGCCCCAATTGCAGCGGCGAGCTGCTCGACCGGCCGACCCGGGCCAAGCATTTGCATGACAAGCATCCGCCTTCGACGGTGCGCAAGTTCAAGGGATGACCACCCCGCCCCGTATCCTCACCATTGCCGGGTCCGACAGTTCGGGCGGCGCCGGGATCCAGGCCGATATCAAGACGATCACCGTGCTGGGCGGCTATGCGATGAGCGCGATCACCGCGATTACCGCGCAGAATACGCTGGGGGTGACCATGGTCGAGGCACTCTCGCCCGCGATGGTCGCGGCGCAGATCGATGCCTGCATCAGCGATATCGGCGTCGATGCGATCAAGATCGGAATGCTGGGCTCTCCCGAAGTGGCGGCCGTGGTCGCGGACCGGCTTGAAAATCTGCAAGTGCCGGTGGTGTTCGATCCGGTGATGGTGGCCACCAGCGGCGCGGCGCTGGCCGACGCGGCCACGATCGCGGCGTTCGAACGGCTGATGCAGCTGGCCGTGCTGACCACGCCCAACGTCCATGAACTTGACGCGCTGGGCGGGCACGAAGCCATGGCCCGGCGCGGCCTGGCCTACCTCGCCAAAGGCGGCGATGCGGAGGGTGAGCGGGTCGAGGACGTGCTGGTGCTGCCCGGCGAGGATTGGCACGTGATGTCAGGCAGCCGAATCCACACCCGCCACACCCACGGCACCGGCTGCACCCTATCGAGCGCGATCGCGACGTACCTGGGACGCGGTCTGGCGCTGGCCGAAGCGGTTGACCGGGCGCGGCTGTTCGTGCGCTCAGCCTTGCGCGCCGCGCCGGGGTTTGGCGCGGGGAGCGGGCCATTGGGTCACGCCGAGGCGAGAGGCTAGATCCTCCCCGGAACGGGGAGGATCTTCACCCCAGATCGTAGAACTCGACCACCTTGGCCCAGGCCTCTTCTGCCGTCTCAACCCATTGGAACAGCTTCAAGTCCTCGTGGTTGACCACCCCTTCTTCGGCGAGCGCCTCGAAGTTGATCACCCGGTTCCAGAACTCACGCCCGAACAGCAGGATCGGGATCGGGCGCATCTTGCCGGTCTGGATCAGGGTCAGCAGCTCCATGAATTCGTCGAGCGTGCCGAACCCGCCGGGGAACACCGCCACTGCCTTGGCGCGCAGCAGGAAGTGCATCTTGCGCAGCGCGAAGTAGTGGAACTGGAAGGCCAGGTGCGGGGTGACATATGCGTTGGGGGCCTGCTCGTGCGGCAGCACGATGTTGAGCCCGATCGTCTCGGCCCCGGCCTCAACCGCGCCGCGATTGGCGGCTTCCATGATCGAGGGCCCGCCGCCCGAGCAGACCACGAACTGGTGCATGCCCTTCTCGACGATCCCGCAGCTCCCGGCGATGTGGCCAAGCTTGCGGGCTTCCTCATAGTATTTGGACTTCGCGACCAGCCGCTCGATCACAGCTTTCTTTTCAGGCGTGGTGGCCGCTGCCAGCGCCGCCTCGGCCGCCTCGGGCGCGGGGATCCGGGCCGAGCCATAGCAGACCAGCGTCGAGCCGATCCTGGCCTCGTCGAGCAGCATCTCGCACTTCAGCAGTTCAAGCTGAAAGCGCACCGGACGCAGCTCTTCGCGCAACAGGAAATCGGTGTCGCGGAAGGCCATGCGATAGGCCGGGTCGCGGGTCTGCGGGGTGGAGGTTACGTGCGATTCGACAAAGCCGGCTTCCTGCTCGGCCTTGTAGAAACGCCTGCGATGCAGGCGCTTTTCTTCTTCTTCATCGGTCATTGGCGCCTTGTCGCGCGTTGGAAGAGCTTTGTCGAGTGCGGGAGTTATTGTCCGGCTTACGCCGGTGCGGACAGGCATCCGGGCTGGCATGGCTAAGCCAATCGCGGAGGCGATTGGCGCACCAAACAAGAAATTGGATGCCCGACAAGGATTCGAACCTTGATTGACGGAGTCAGAGTCCGCTCTCTTACCGTTAGAGGATCGGGCAATCAGGCGGGTGCCTCTAGGGCGGTGCTCGCCGCTCGTCAAGCCGGGGAGCGACAGAGCTTGCCCCGCGTGGGCTAGAGGTTTACCAAGGCGGCAGGTACCCGCCGCACCCGGCGGGAAAACAATAAGAGTGTACTTGCAATGGCGGACGATTCCCCGCCGGCCATGCGCGACAAGGAGGTGGCAGGAAGCGAACGCGAACAGGGGCACGGCCATGCGGCCGCAGCCGCTCCGCTTCCCCCCGAAAGTCCGCACCGGCCCGGTGGCCGAACCAGCGACACCGCACCGTCAGACCCGGCGGGGCGCTGGCATGTCGCGATTCCGCGCCACTCCCCTTTCCACCGCCAGGCCTTTGCCGCGATCGACCTTGGCACCAACAATTGCCGGCTCTTGATCGCCCGCCCCGATGGCGAGCATTTCACCGTGATCGATGCCTTCAGCCGGGTGGTGCGCCTGGGCGAAGGGCTGGCGCAGAGCGGGCAGTTGAGCCAGGCGGCGATGGACCGTGCGCTGGGGGCGCTGCACGTCTGTGCCGACAAGCTCAGGCGCCGCAACGTCCACCTGGCCCGCTCGGTCGCGACCGAAGCCTGCCGCCGGGCGGAAAATGGCGAACTCTTCATCGACCGAGTGGCCAGCGAAACCGGGATCCTGCTCGACATCATCAGCGCCCAGGAAGAGGCCCGCCTGGCGGTGATGGGCTGTCACCTGGTGCTTGAGGCGGGCCAGGGCCCGGCGATGATCTTCGACATCGGCGGCGGCTCGACCGAACTGGTGCTGGTCGAAAGCCGCCATGACCAGGTGCCCAAGATCCATGACTGGCAATCGGTCCCCTGGGGCGTGGTCAGCCTGACCGAAAGCTGCGTCGCCGAACCCGCCGATGCGGTCGGCCGGGCGCTGCGCTATGACGAAATGCGGCGGCTGGTGCGGACCAGCCTGGCTCCTTTCGTCGAGCGGATTGCCGGCCCGATTGAGCGCGCGGCGGGCAATCATCCACTGCGCCTGCTGGGCACCAGCGGCACGGTGACCACGCTCGCCAGCCTGCACCTCGAACTTCCGCAATACGATCGCCGCGCGGTCGATGGCCTGATCGTATCGGCGGCGGACATGGCCCAGCTGTGCGAACGGCTGGCCTTGATGTCGCCCGAACAGCGCCGCGCCCAGCCCTGCATCGGCCGCGAGCGCGCCGATCTGGTGGTGGCCGGCTGCGCGATCCTGCAGACCATCTTCGAGCTCTGGCCGGCCGAGCGGCTGGGCGTCGCCGACCGCGGGATCCGTGAAGGAATCCTGCGCGGCCTGATGGCCTCCAGCAGCGCGGCTGAACTGGGCCGCCAGGCCGTGCGGCAAGCGCGCAGGAACAGAGGATGAGAGGCAAAGGCACGGAACCCCAACGGCTGAGGAAATCGGGCAAGCGCACCGCGAGTTCGGCGCGCTGGCTGTCGCGGCAGTTGGCCGATCCCTATGTCCAGAAGGCCCGGGCCCAGGGCTGGCGCAGCCGCGCGGCCTTCAAGCTGATCGAGATCGACGAGAAGTACAGCCTGCTGAAAGCGGCGCGGCGGGTGGTCGATCTGGGAATTGCGCCCGGCGGCTGGGCCCAGGTGGTGCGCAAGCGCGCGCCCAAGGCGGCGGTGGTCGGCATCGACCTCCTGCCGACCGACCCGATCGAGGGCGTGACGATTTTCGAGATGGATTTCATGGCCGACGAAGCGCCCGCCGCGCTGGTCGGCGCGCTCGATGGCCAGCCGGATCTCGTTATCTCTGACATGGCCGCCAACACCGTTGGCCACAAGCAGACCGACCACTTGCGGACCATGGGGCTGGTCGAACTGGCCGCCCATTTCGCGATTCAGAACCTTTCGCCGGGCGGGGCGTTCGTGGCCAAAGTTTTGGCAGGCGGCACCGACACCGAACTCTTGGCGCTGCTCAAGCAGCACTTCACCGTGGTCAAGCACGCCAAGCCGCCCGCCAGCCGCAAGGATTCGTCCGAATGGTACGTGATCGCGCAAGGGTTCAAGGGGTAGTTCGAAATAGAGGGAGGAGCGCGGCGATGAAAGTTACCGGACAATGCCATTGCGGTGAAATCGCCTACAGCGCCGAAATTGACCCTGAACAGCTGATGGTCTGCCACTGCCGGGACTGCCAAAGGCTCACCGGCTCCGCATTCCGTGTGACTGTTCCAGTATCGGCCGATCGTTTCTGTCTGCTGCACGGCGAGCCAAGCATCTACTTCAAGATCGCAGACAGTGGCTCACGACGCGGTCACGCCTTTTGCGGCTCCTGTGGAGCGCCGGTTTTCCGCCTGCCGACAGACAACAATCCGAACTATTCCTTGCGAATCGGCGGACTTGACCAATGCTCGGAGCTGCCTGTGCCGCGACGCCAAATCTGGAGCCAGCGACGCTTGCAGTGGGTTTGCGCCATCGACCAGATCGCTGCATTCGACGGTCAGGGATAAATCGCGAAAAGAGCGGAGCCTTGCGGCCCCGCCCCTTGTCTCGCCCAAAACCCGCGAAGCTTACTTGGCGGTCTCGGCGGCCTTCGGCTGGCCCTTGGCAGCATCGCCCGCCTCGGCAGCAGCCTCTGGCGTGGCGGCTTCCTTCTTCTCGGGCACCGCCGGCAAGGCCAGGCTCGAACCCTTCGAATTGAGATAGACCATCAGGTTGGCGCGTTCCTGCGGATCGCTAAGCCCGGCGAAGCTCATCTTGGTGCCCTGGGCGAAAGCGCTTGGGCTGGTCAGCCAGTCATTCATGTTGGCCCAGTCCCACTTGCCGCCCTTGCCCTTGAGAGCGTCGGAATAGGCGAAACCGCCGCCGGCGAGCGCCTTGCCCAGCACGCCGTAGAGGTTGGGGCCAAGCCCGGCCGCCCCGCCCTGATCGATGGTGTGGCAGCTCATGCACTTCTTGAACGATGCTTCGCCTTTGGCCATATCGGCCTTGGCCAGCAGCGCTTCGAACGGCTCTCCAACAGGTTTTGCCGTGGCGCCTTCTTCCTCGGTGCCATGTTCGACCTTGCCAGCCTCGAAATAGTGCGCGCTCAGGCTCGAAAGGCCCAGAGCGACGATGCCGGAAAACAACGTCCAGCCGGCGATGGTATTGAAGCGGTCTGCCATCAGAAAAGCCCCATTGGGTAAAGCGCCTAGATTTGGGCGTCGCTCTAGTGTCGGGCGCGGGCAAGTGCAAGGGGCATTGCGGCGCGGCGCGATGCGCTCTAGCCCATGGCAGCACTTATCCACGCCAGAGCGGGAGAACACCTTGGGCTGGGAACCTGAAATCGAGGAACTGCGCAGCCGTGAGGCCCTGGCCGAACAAATGGGCGGGTCCGAGAAGGTTGCGCGCCAGCATGGCCGGGGCAAGCTCGACGCGCGGGCGCGAATCGCCGGGCTGGTCGATGCCGGGTCCTTCCGCGAGATCGGCAAGATCGCCGGCAAGGGCGCCTATGATGCCGACGGAAACCTGACCGGCGTCCTCCCTGCACCGTTCCTGTTCGGCAAGGCCATGATCAATGGCCGGCCTGTCGTGGCCACGGCGGACGATTTCACCATTCGCGGCGGCGCGGCGGATGCGGGGATCGGCCGCAAGATGGAACAGGCCGAGAAGATGGCGCACGAGCTGAAGCTGCCGATCGTGCGGATGATCGACGGCACCGGCGGCGGTGGTTCGGTCAAGACGCTCGAGATGATCGGCGCGACCTATATCCCGGCGGTGCACATGTGGGGCGAGGTCGTGAAGAACCTCGCGACAGTGCCGGTGGTCGCCTTGGCGCTGGGGCCGACCGCGGGGCTTGGCGCGGCGCGGATCGCGGCGAGCCATTATTCAATCATGGTGCGCGGCCTCTCCCAGATCTTCGCCGCCGGACCCGCCGTGGTCGACGCCATGGGAACGGCCTGGAAGGACGAGGAATCGGCCAACCACGAGCAAGCCAAGGAAGCGCTGGGCGGCAGCGATATTCACACCCGCAACGGGGTGGTTGACGACGAGGTCGCCAGCGAAGCCGAGGCCTTTGCCCGCGCGCGCCATTTCCTGTCGTTCATGCCCGAATATGTCGGGCAGCCTGCCCGGCGGACCGAGACCGGCGACCCGGCGGGCCGCCGCGAGGAGGCGCTGCTCAGCCTGGTCCCGCGCAGCGACAAGGAAGTCTATTCGATGCGCCGCGCGCTCGACATGCTGTTCGATCATGGCACTGTGTTCGAAATCGGCCGGATGTGGGGCCGCGCCGCGATTACCGCGCTGGCCCGGCTCGATGGCTGGCCGGTGATGGTGCTGGCCAGCGATCCCAGTTTCCTCGGCGGATCGTGGGACGCCAAGACCAGCGAGAAGGTTGAACGCTGGATCAAGCTGGCCGACCTGTTCCGCCTGCCGGTGGTCCACCTGGTCGACAATCCCGGCTTCATGATCGGGCGCGAGGCCGAAGTGGCGGGGACGATCCGCTATGGCGTGCAGGCGATGAACGCGATCTACAAGGCCAGCGTGCCGCTGTGCTCGGTGGTGATGCGCCGCGCCTATGGGATCGCGGGCAGCGCGATGTCGAACGCCGATACCTATCAGTATCGTTATTGCTGGCCTTCGGGCGACTGGGGTTCGCTGCCGATCGCGGGCGGGCTGGAAGTGGCCTACAAGAGCGAAATCGAAGCGGCGGCTGACCCCGCGGCCGAACTGGCGGCGATCAAGCTGCGGCTGGCGAAGGTGACGTCACCGTTCCGCAGCGCTGAGCGGTTCAACGTCGAGGATATCATTGATCCGAGGGATACCCGGCCCTTGCTGTGCGAATTTGCCGAGCTGGCCTGGCGGGGGCTGGGGGCGGG
>JANPMA010000131.1:0-19609 GCA_031422595.1 Novosphingobium sp.
GACGGGCTGGGCAGCCGCAAGCCCGATCAGCTCTCGGGCGGCCAGCGCCAGCGCGTTGCGCTTGCCCGCAGCCTGGTGATGCGGCCCAAAGTTCTGCTGCTGGATGAACCGCTCTCTGCGCTCGACGCCAAGCTGCGCGCGCAGATGCAGTTCGAGCTGTCGGACTTGCAGGACGAGGTCGGGATCACCTTCGTCACCGTCACCCACGATCAGGACGAGGCGCTGTCGATGGCCGGGCGGATCGCGGTGATGAACAAAGGCGATATCGCGCAGCTGGCGACGCCTTCGGACCTCTACGAATTTCCGGCCAACCGCTTCGTCGCCGATTTCGTCGGGTCGGTGAACCTGTTCGAAGGCAAGCTCACGCTGGATGAGCCTGATCGTGCGGCGATCGAATGTCCGGGGCTGGGCAAGGTTTACCTCAATCACGGGGTTACTGGCCCGCACGGCGCCGACGTCTGGGTCGCGCTGCGGCCCGAGAAGATCTACCTGCACGTACCGGGCGAGGGCAAGGCGATCCGCGCCGCAGCCGAAGACGCGCCCGATGGCCACAACTTCGCACGCGGGCGGATCAAGGGCATGAGCTACCTCGGCGACATTACGCTGTTCGACATCAAGCTCGATTCGGGCGCAATGCTGCGGGTTTCGCGCCCCAACCTATCGCGCCACGATCAGGAGGATTTTACCTGGGATGACCGCGTTTCAATGCACTGGCGCGCCGATAGCCCGGTGGTGCTGCTGAGCTGACAATAGCAGCCGCTCCTCCGGACGAACGGGGAAATTGAAGGTCCATCGGCTTTTCCGATAGCCATCGCTTTCCATTTCGTATTTCACCCCATGTCCGGCGGGGTCTAGGCTCCCCGCGCAACCACAGAGGCAGGATCACACCATGTTCGAACTCCGCGGCCAGTTCATCGCCGGCCGTCCGCTTGACGGCGAAGAAGCGCCAGAGCCGGTCTTCAATCCTGCCTCGGGCGAGCAGATTGCATTGATTGCGAGTGCCAGCCGCGCACAGGTCGACAGTGCAGTAGCCGCGGCCGAGGCCGGGTTTGCCGTATGGTCGCGGATGTCGCCCAAGGAACGTTCGCTGCGGATGCTCAGGGTCGCCGGCCGCATCGAGGAACTGGCCGATGAATTCGCCGCGCTCGAAACGGTCAATTGCGGCAAGCCGATCGGCACCGCCAAGGCGGTCGATGTCGTCAATACGGTCGACGTGTTTCGCTTCTTCGCCGGGGCCGCGCGGACCGTTCCGGGGATTCCGGCGGGTGAGTACCGCGCCGGCTTCACTTCGATGCTGCGGCGCGATCCGCTGGGGATCTGCGTCGGCATTGCGCCGTGGAACTACCCCTTGATGATGGCCAGCTGGAAGATCGCTCCGGTGATCGCCGCGGGCAATGCGGTCGTGCTCAAGCCCAGCGAGCATACCCCGCTTTCGGCGCTGCGCCTGGCCGAGGTCTGCGCTGAGTTCCTGCCCGAAGGGGTGGTCAACGTGGTCACCGGCGGCGGGGCCAGCGTCGGCGCGCGGCTGGTCGCGCATCCCAAGGTGCGGATGGTCTCACTTACCGGCGATGTCGCGACGGGCCGCAAGATCCTGGAAGCCGTGGCCCCGACGATCAAACGCACCCATTTCGAACTGGGCGGCAAGGCTCCGGTGATCGTGCTGGCCGACGCCGACATCGCCGCTGCGGTCGAAGCGATTGCCGAGGGCGGCTATTACAATGCCGGACAGGATTGCACCGCGGCTTGCCGGGTCTATGCCCATGCCAGCGTGCACGACCGGCTGGTGGCCGAACTCCAGGCCGCAGTCGAAGGCATCGCGATGGGCGATCCGATGGCGCCCGGCACCGCGCTGGGCCCGCTGATCACCGCCCGCCAGCGCGACCGGGTCGACGGTTTCGTCGCCCGCGCGGCTGCCGATACCCCGGCTGAAGTGGTGAGCGGCGGTTATGTTCCCGAGGGTCCGGGCTTTTACTATGCCCCCACATTGATCGCCGGCGCGCGCCACAGCGATGAGATCGTCCAGAAGGAAGTGTTCGGCCCGGTGGTCTCGGTGACCCGCTTCGACGAGGACGCCCAGGCACTCGACTGGGCCAATGACTGCGAATACGGCCTCGCCTCTTCGGTCTGGACCCGCGATGTCGGCAAAGCCGCCCACTTCGCCTCACGGCTCGAATACGGGGTCACCTGGATCAATACCCATTCGGTCAATGTCACCGAAATGCCGCATGGCGGGGTCAAGAGTTCGGGCTATGGTTCGGACCTGTCGGTCTATTGCCTGGAACACTATATGACCACGCGCCACGTGATGATGAAGCATTGAAGCCATGACCAGCCGCCCCGTCCTAGGGATCATCGCCTGCCAGCGCACCGTCGGGATTGAACCCGCGCAGGCGGTGATGGAACGCTATATCCGCGCGGCGATGGTCCATGCCGATGTGGCGGCGCTGATCGTGCCCTCGCTGCCCGACCTGATGAGCGCGGCCGAAGTGGCCCCGCGGCTCGACGGTATATTGCTCACCGGCAGCCCCTCGAATGTCGATCCGGCGCGCTATCGGGATGAGGGCGGGGAAGGCCCGTTCGATCCCGGCCGCGACGAGATCGCGCTGAGCATGGTCGAACGGATGATCGGCCAGCGCCGCCCGGTCTTCGGGATTTGCCGCGGCTTTCAGGAAATCAATGTTGCGCTGGGGGGAACCCTTCGGCGCGATACCAGCGCCAGTGCAGAGCTGCTTGCCCATCATGCCCCCGATGACGCCAGCTTTGCGGGGATGTTCGATCATCTCCATACCGTCTCGCTCACCCAGGGCGGGATGCTGGCGCAGGCTTTCGGCAAGGCCGAGCTGACGGTCAATTCTGTCCACTTCCAGGGCGTCGGCCAGCTCGCGCCCGGCCTTGCGGTGGAAGCTAGGGCGCCCGACGGACTGATCGAAGGCTATTCGGCGCGGATCGATGGCGCTCCGGTGGTGGCGGTGCAGTGGCACCCCGAATGGGACGCCGACAGCAATCCGGACAGCGCGGCCTTCTTCGGCCTGCTTGGCCGTGCTATGCGGGGCGAGGTATGAACACCCGCGTCACCCGCACCAATCGCTTCCTGGCTCGGACCGGCTTTTCTCCCTGAAGCCGCGTGCCCACCCGCACGCCAGTTTCAGACACAAATCCAAGGGAGAACCCCATGCCCCGCAATTACGATATCGCCGAACTCAGGCGCCTGGACGTGGCGCACCACTTGCCCGCGCAGGCCGACTGGCAGGAGATCGAGAACCTCGGTGGCAGCCGGATCATCACTCATGCCGAGGGCTGCTACATCCACGATGGCGACGGCAACCGCATCCTCGATGGCATGGCCGGGCTGTGGTGCGTCAATGTCGGCTATGGCCGCGAAGAGCTGGTTCAGGTCGCTTCCGAGCAGATGCGCGAGCTGCCCTATTACAACTCCTTCTTCAAGACCGCGACCCCGCCGACGGTAATGCTGGCCCACAAGATCGCCAGCCTGACCCAGAACCGCCTGCCGCATGTGTTCTTCAATGCCTCGGGCAGCGAAGCCAACGACACGATCTTCCGCCTGGTCCGCCAGTACTGGAAGCTCAAGGGCGAGCCCACGCGCAAGGTCTTCATCAGCCGCTGGAACGCCTATCACGGCTCGACCGTCGCCGGGGTCTCGCTGGGCGGCATGAAAGCGATGCACCCGATCGGCGATCTGCCGATCCCGGGGGTGGAGCATGTCCGCCAGCCCTATTGGTTCGGCGAAGGCTTCGGCGAAGACCCGGCCGCGTTCGGCAGCGCCTGCGCCGCCGCGATCGAGGAGCGGATCCTGGAAGTCGGTGCTGAAAACGTCGCGGCCTTCATCGGCGAGCCGGTGCAGGGCGCGGGCGGGGTGGTTATTCCTCCCGCAAACTACTGGCCCGAGGTTGAGGCGATCTGCCGCAAGTACGGGATCCTGATGATCTGCGACGAAGTAATCGCCGGGTTCGGCCGCACCGGCAATATGTGGGGCCACGAAACCATGGGCGTAAAGCCCGATATCATCGCCATGGCCAAGGGGCTCTCGAGCGGATACCTGCCGATCAGTGCGGTCGCGGTATCGGCCGAGATCATCGAAGTGATGAAGACCGGCGGCGATTTCGTCCACGGCTTCACCTATTCGGGCCACCCGGTTTGCGCCGCGGTGGCGCTGCGCAATATCGAGATCATGGAGCGCGAAGGGCTGGTCGAGAAGGTCCGCAGCGAGACCGGGCCCTACCTGGCCCAGGCGCTGGCCGCGCTGAGCGATCACCCATTGGTCGGAGAAGCGCGCTCGATCGGCCTGCTCGGCGCGGTCGAGATCGTGGCCGAGAAGGGCACCAACAAGCGCTGGGGCGGGGCCGAAGGCAATGCCGGGCCGGTGGTGCGTGATCGCTGCATCGCGAATGGCCTGATGGTCCGCGGGATCCGCGACACCATCGTGATGTGCCCGCCGCTGGTGATCAGCAAGGCCGAGATCGACGAGATGGTCGGCATCATCGCCAAGGCGCTCGATGAAGCGCTGCCGCTGCTGCAGGCGCAATGAAGGAAAAGCCCATGACCATTTCCCCGCTGCTGCGCGAGCAATGCTATATTGCCGGAGAATGGCTGGACGCCGATAGCGGCGAGACCATTGCGGTCACCAACCCGGCCACCGGCGAGCATTTAGGGACAGTCCCTAAATGCGGCGCGGCGGAGACCCGGCGGGCGATTGCGGCGGCCGAAGCAGCTTGGCCGGCCTGGAAGGCCAAGACCGCCAAGGAGCGTGCCGTTACCTTACGCAAGTGGTTCGACCTGATAATGGCGAACCAGGAGGAGCTGGCGCGGATCCTGACCCTGGAGCAAGGCAAGAGCCTGGCCGAAGCGCGCGGCGAGATCGCCTATGGCGCCAGCTTCATCGAATGGTTCGCCGAAGAGGGCAAACGGCTCTACGGCGATGTCATTCCCGGGCACATGGCCGACAAGCGGATCGTGGTGCTGAAGCAGCCGATCGGGGTTACCGCCGCAATCACCCCGTGGAACTTCCCCAATGCGATGATCACCCGCAAGGCCGGGCCAGCACTGGCCGCAGGCTGCCCGATGGTGATCAAGCCCGCCGCGCAGACGCCCTTCTCGGCGCTGGCGCTGGCGGTGCTGGCCGAGGAAGCAGGCATTCCCAAGGGCGTGCTATCGGTCGTGACCGGCAGCGCCGCCGCGATTGGCGGGGAAATGACCGGCAGTGCCAAGGTTCGCAAGCTGAGCTTCACCGGATCGACCGAGATCGGCCGCCTGCTGATGCGCCAGAGCGCGGACACGATCAAGAAGCTCAGCCTGGAGCTGGGCGGCAACGCGCCGTTCATCGTGTTCGACGATGCCGATGTCGATGCGGCGGTGGCAGGCGCGATGGCATCGAAGTACCGCAATTCGGGCCAGACCTGCGTCTGCACCAACCGGCTCTACGTGCAAGCCGGGGTCTATGACGAGTTCGTCGGCAAGCTGGCGGCGGCTGCTTCGGCGCTCAAGGTCGGCAACGGGATGGATGCGGGAACCGAACAGGGTCCGCTGATCGACGCCAATGCCGTCGCCAAGGTTGAGGAACACGTCGCCGATGCGCTGGCCAAGGGCGCAACCTTGTTGGCGGGCGGCAAGCGGCATGCGCTGGGGGGCACCTTCTTCGAGCCAACGGTGCTGTCAGGCGTAACCCAGGACATGCTGGTCGCCAGCGAGGAGACCTTCGGTCCGCTCGCCCCGGTGATTCGTTTCGAGACCGAAGATGAAGCGATTCGCATGGCCAACGACAGCGAATTCGGCCTGGCGAGCTATTTTTATTCGCAGAATCTCAGCCGGGTCTGGCGGGTCGCCGAAGCGATCGAGAGCGGCATGGTCTGCGTGAATTCCGGAATTCTTTCAACCGAGGTTGCGCCATTCGGCGGGGCCAAGCAATCTGGCCTGGGGCGCGAAGGATCGCGCTATGGAATCGACGAATACGTTGAAATGAAATACATTTGTATAACGATTTGAGGGCTGCGCGGTAGTTGCAGGCGGCGCTGAGAGTGCCATCGCGAGGGCCGTTGCGGCGATTTTCCGCGAGATTACCCATGCCGGCGGAGTTCATGGCGCGGCCAGCGTCGCACCGATCGACTGATTAACCATACAACTCCCTGAAAATGGGAGACAAGGGAGTTGTAGAGAATCGGTGTGATTTGTGTTTAGATCGCAGGTCGAAATGTTGGGGGACGGATCTTGCAGAGCTTGTGGCTGACATATTCGGGCATGTCTGGTGGCCAGCACCTGACCTTCAAACCCACCTTGATGGCTGCGCTTCTGGCAAGCGGGTTTGGGTCATACCTCTACTATGACTTGCCCGACTCTGGCTCGAAGCAGGAAGCGCAAGCCAATCGGACCGACGGAAAACCTGGTTTCGATGCAGGCTTTTATGGTTCGGCCAAGGCTGCAGAGCCGCAAGTGCAGGTCAAATTGGCTCCGATCGAGCCGAAAACGACCATTGGCCAAGCTGAGCTACCCTTTGCCACGATCGGCCTCGCGCATCCAGCCTCCGCTACGGCGGCGCGGGTGGATCAGCAATCGCAAGCTTCGCATCGGTTTAGTCCGCACCTGGGCCAGCCCGGTCCCGAGCGGGATCAGGAGGCGGGTTCCAGCGTGCAGGAATCCCCGAAAGCGGAGCTTGCCGCTTCTGCCGGCCAGCCTTCGCCAGTTGGTTCGGCCGCTCCCATCGGGCTTGCTGCTTCGCAGATTTCATCACCGCTGAAATCGGGGCGTGATGACATTGCAGCCGAAGTCGGCATTGCCATTGCCAAATCCGGGCAGCCGTCACCACCCAACGTGGTTGCTCCCTTGGCCGTTGTCGCTGCGCCGCCAGCGCAATTCGGATCATCGCGCCCTGACGTTGCGAGCGAGCCTGGCACGAGGTCTGCCTTGGCCAATGCCAGCCAGCCCTTGCCGTCCGGCCCGGTTGGCCCCGCGGCTGTTGCCATTGCGCCTGCCGCTCCATCGCCGAAACTGGCAAGCACAGAAGCCGCAGCCAGGACCGGAAGCGGCGTGGCTGCCGCTGTGCCCAAACAACAATTGCTGGCCAGCCCGCCCGCTCTGGTCGCAAAGACGGTGTCGCCGGCCGCCCCTCTTCAGGCCCGGTCCCAGCCAGCCATTGCTCCAGCGCCTCACCAGGTACCGGTCGCCGCGGCCAAACCGACAGCGCAGTCTGCCGGAAGCCCGGGATTGCAGCAGCGCAGTGCGTCCGCACCGCTTGCGCTGGAGCCGATCGTATTCAAGCTGGCCCCAAAAGCGAAGAGCGCATCCGCTTCGGCAGGCCTCGCCGCAGCCAAGCGGGCAGAGCGTCCTGGCATGGCCGTCAAACCGGCATTGAACAGTTCCTACTCCCGGAAGCAGACAAGACCAGCCGATCGCGTGGTTGGGGAGTTCATCTTTCATCAGGTTTCTGTCCGAGTGAACGATAGTCCGGCTGGCGCGATCGATGTCCGGATTGGGGGCGATGCCAGCCTGTCAATTCGTATCGGCGCACTGCTTTCGGTCGTGAAAGGACAGTTGGATCCAGGCTTGTTCGCAGCGATGAGCACTTCTGCGGGCGCCGATGAATACGTCAGTTTCCGCCAGCTCCGCGCTGCCGGCATTGACGTACGGTACGAACCCGCTGGCGATACGATCATCCTTACCGCCGACTAATCGCTGCCGATTCCAGAGAATCTTGCCTGACTGCCAAAGTGCACTTTTTTCCGTGCTAGGCCAGCTGTATGGCGTCCGCGCAGCTTCCATCCATGACGCCGCCGTCTCCCGCAACACCGTCGGGATCAGCCGAAATCATGCGTTTTCTGGTCGCTCATCGATAAATTTACTCAGCGTATCCATGAGCTCAATTCGATCCGGATCGTTCGCTTGGCGTTAACCAGTTAGCTACACGCAACTTTGATGACGAGCCCAATAAATGGGCCGCATGGTTCGCAAGTTCCTCATTTCCGGCACGGCTCTGGCGGCCGCTACGCTGCTGGCGCAACCGGCTCAGGCTGGCATCGGCGTGATCGCCATGCCGATGGCCGTGTCTTCGGCATTTGCCGGAGTTGATTCCTGCCCGGCGGGGGTTGCTCCTTCGGTTGGCCTTTCGCCCTCGGGCCCCACGACGCCATCGTTCAGCAAGACCTCTGCACTGCTGGGTGGACAGGTTAGCCAGCTTGAACTGATCCGTCAGCAGCAGGCCGGCGTGGCTCCTGTCGCTGCACCGCAGATCGCCACCATTGCCGCAACCGCAAGGCTTGAACCTGGAGCCGGCGCTAGCATTTTTGGCGGAACTCGTGGCTCGTCCTGCCAACCTTCGCTTGGTTTCGCAACGCACCTCGACAGCGTTGCACCAAACCTGGGATCAACTGTGTTGATTTCGCCAGTCTTATCGCCCGATGACTACCTCGACAGCAAACGGCTGACAGTGAAGCGAACCAGTTTTGACCGAGACTGGAACCGTGTGCGCTCCAGCGGTCTGGGTCGCAAGGCTTTGATCGGGATTTCCCGTTCACCGGATGGTGTCCATAAGTCAGGGCTGGATGCTATCAATGCCTCGGTCAACGGTTCAATCCGTTATGTCGAGGATCGCGAGCTCTATGGTGAGGCCGATCACTGGGCGACGGCGAGCGAAACCTTGCGCCGCCGCGCCGGCGACTGTGAAGACATCGCCATCGTCAAGATGCAGATGCTTGCGGCCTATGGGGTCAAGCGCGAGGACATGTACCTGGTCATCGCACGCGACCTGGTGCGTTCAGCGGACCACGCGATGCTGGTGGTCAAGGTCGATGGCCAGTACTGGCTGCTCGACAACGCCACCGATCAGGTCCTCGATGCCCGGCAGAGCTACGACTATCGTCCGATCCTGTCGTTCGGCCAAAACACGAAGTGGATCCACGGTTACTGAAACCGTGAAGGCACTATCGCTCGGTCATCGCTTCGCCGAGCGCCTTCAGCACGGGCTTGAACAGGTAGCTGAGGATTGTCTTGCTGCCGGTGATGATCTCCACATCGCAGACCATGCCGGGCATGATCGGCAGCATGCGCCCGTTCTTCTCGATAAAGGCGCGATCGGTTTCGACCATGACCATGTAATAGGCTTGCCGCTCAACTTCGTCGTAGATCGAATCCGCGCTTATGTTGGTGACCTTGCCACCAAGTCCGCCGTAGATTGAAAAATCGTAGGCGGTAACCTTGACCATTGCTGGATCGCCAATCTTGAGGAAGGCAATGTCCTTGGGGGTGACACGGGTTTCAATCAGCAATTTGTCGCCTTGCGGCACGATTTGCATGACCTTTTCGCCGGCATTGACGAACCCGCCAACCGTGTTGGCCCGGACATCATTGACGAAGCCGGTAACCGGCGCCCGCAATTCCGCCGACGAGCCTTTGATGGTTTCCTGGTTGACCGCAAGCCGGGTGGCTACTTCGCTGCGCTCGTTCAGAGCCTGCTGGCGAAAGTCGTTGCGCGCCTCGCCAAGCTGGGCCTGGGCTTCGGTGATCGAGGCCTGCGCCCGGGCAACGCCCTGGCGTGCGGCCGCCAGGCGGCCCTGAATGTCGACCAGTTCGCGCTGGGCCGCAAGGAGTTCGGTTTGCGGGACGATCTTCTTGGCCACCATCGGGGCCAGGGTATCGACCTGCTGCTGCGCCAGGCGCACGCTGCTTTCCAGGCTGGATACGGTGGCCATGCCCTCGGACAGGTCGCGGCGGCGCTGCTCGACCGCGGCGGCAAGCGCGCTCTGGCGACTGGATGCGGTAGCCTGACGCGCGGCTGCAAGCTGGGCTTCGTCCGCGCAGGCCATGCCTGCGGTGCACCCGCCGCCGCCGCCGCCACCTTCATTGGAAAGCCGGTTGGCGCGGGCGCTGAGCCGTTCATTCTCGGCCTGCAACTGTCCGCGTTGCGATTGGGACTGGGCGCTTTCCAGCCGTCCGAGCAGCTGCCCCTTCTGGACCAGTTGTCCCGACCGCACCGTAATTGCGCCAACCACGCTGGGCTCGACCGCCTGAACCAGTTGAACCTTGCTCGAAGGTATGACTTTTCCGACCCCACGGGTTACTTCGTCGACCCGGGCAAGACCTGCCCACAATGCCAGCAGTGTGATGCCGCCAGCACAGACTGCGATCAGCCGGCGGCTGGAATCCCAGCCATGCCAGCCTTCCTTCATTCGCGAAATCAAACCGGCCTGGCTCATGGCGCCGCGCCGTTGGCGAGTTCCGCCGCCGTTCCACCCTCACTCTGAGCTTCGACTTTGCTGCTGCTCTTGGGCATCTGCGTGACCGCAACCGTCTGTTTGAGGTGGCTGTTGCCGGAAACCGGATCGGGGATCGATGGGCGCCAGGTCTTGGTCATATCAATCCGGCCGCCCACATCGCTTTCGGCATGGCGATCAGTCGCATCAGGTGCAACAGTTAAACCCGGGACGAAAACGGGAGCTGCTTCTTCGAGCAGCAAACCATCTTCAAGCGCTCGTTCGCGCAGCATGGTCAGGTTAAGTGCCGGGATTTCTTCGACCCCGGCATAGCGGCCGTTAAAGGTTGCAGCGCTGCCCCATGATCCATTGAAGCGATAGAACAAATGACGGCCAATCTGGGTGATTTTGCCAAGCTGGTATGCCCATTTGGGCAGGACATAGTCGGCATGATAGAAGGTTGCGGTGCCAACGCTCGGCTCGACGTAGCCGGCCAGCGCGGCGATTGCCACTTGGCGGGCTTCGCGCCAGGGACCCGCGGCTGGGGTGCGCAGCAGTGCACCATCGCAGGTAAAGCTGAACTGGCATCCGGTCCGGCGCTGGGCGCCCTGATAGACTACGCCGCAGACACTCTTGGGATAGGCGGGATGGCGAGCGCGGTTCAACACCACCTGGGCCACCGCGCGGCGGCCCTGCAACGGTTCGACCGCTGCTTCATAGTATACGGCCTGGGTCAGGCACTGCAACGCGGTGGCATAGGTTTCGGCCTTGGCGGCATTGATGCCAAACGCCTGGACCTGGCCGAGCGGCGAATCGATAAATGGGATTGCTGCATTGCCGGCCTGGGCAACGGCACCTTCAACAACGATCTGCGCTTTGTCATCGACCGAAATGCCGTCGATTGGACCCATTTTGGCAAGGTCCGCCTGGGCGCGGTCAGCAACTGAAGCCTGGCTTTCGGCAGCGGACCCGGCCAACCGGGGCAGGGCGAACGACAGTGCCAGGGCGGCGATCATCGCGACAATGACGACGAGCAGCCAGCGTTCGAACCTGGAGCGGCGACCGACCGCGCGGGGCGTTTCTACGACCAATTCTTGCAAGGCCAGTTCAGAGGTGCTCATGATCGAAGTCCCATTCCTGCCGATTTGATGATTTCATCCCTCGGGCCATCCGCGACAATCTGCCCCTTGTCGAGGACAATGAGCCGGTCACAGATGCTAAAAAGTGCCGGTCGGTGGGTGGAAATAACCAACGTCTTTTCGGGTGTCAGCGATTGGGACAGTCGCTCGACAAATAGTTTCTCCGATTGGATATCCATCGCCCCTGTGGGCTCATCGAAGAACAGCAGCTTGGACGGGCGTACAAGCGCCCGCGCCAGCGAAAGGAAGCTGCGCTGCCCACCCGAAAGCTGGCTGCCGGCCTCGCCGACACCGCGATCAAAACCGCCCGAGTCCTGCGAAAGGAACTGATCAGCCCCCACTTCGCGCAAGGCCTCGATCAGCCGTTCGTCGGGCACCTGGCCAGCGCCAAGGGCAAGATTGTCCTTGATCGTGCCCGAAAACAGGCTCGCGTCCTGACCCACAAACCGGAAGGCATCGCGCAGGTCTTGCGGACGATACTGGCGGCTGTCGATCCCGTCGATCAGCATGGCGCCCCCGCTGGGCTGATAGAGCCCGCACAGGACCCGGCCCAGTGTGGACTTGCCCGAAGCAACCCGGCCGATAATCGCCACCCGTTCGCCGGGACGGATCGTCAGGTTAACGTCCTTGAGCGAAGGTCCCGAAGCGCCCGGATAGGCGAACTCAAGCCCTTCAAGCTTAAGGTTGGCCGAGCGCACCGAGGGTGTCATCGAAGCGCTGCCCATGCGGCGTTCGTCGCCGGCTTCCCACAGCATCTGGATCGAATCCAGGGTCTGCTGGGCTTGCTGACCGCGGGTCAGCAGGAAGGCCAGTTGCGCCGCCGGCTGCAACGAACGCGACGAAAGCATGACGATTGCAATGATTGCACCCATCGTAATCGTGCCGGCATCGAACAGGTAATAACCGCCAACGATCAGCGCGATGTTGGACACCTGCTGGAAAGTGGAGGCCAGGCTGATTGCGGTCGTGCTGACGTCCTTGAGGCGCTGCTGTGAATGGCTGCCCAGTTCGAACAGGCGCCGCCAGCGACCAAGCATCGTGCCTTCGCCTGAAATGCTCTTCAGTGTTTCAAGCCCGGAGATCGATTCGACCAACAGGGTCTGCTGCAGTCCGTAGTCCGCCTGTGATTCGCGCGCGGCATCGACAACCTGGCTGCGCAGGCGCAGGCCGATCAGCGCCATCACTGCCATGGCGATCACCGGAACCAGCGCCAGCCATCCGGCTATCCAGGCGATCAGGGCCACGAACAGCACCAGGAAAGCCATGTCGACCACGAGCATGACTGTCGTGGAACCATAGAATTCGCGCACCACGCCGTATTCGGAAACCCGGGCGACCAGGTTTCCAGTGTGGCCCTTGCGGTCCGCGAGCGGGGCGGAAAGGATCTTGGAGTAAATCTTTTGCGATAGCTTGAGATCAAGCTCACGGCCCAGGTCATCGAGTACGGCCGAGCGCGCACGGCGCAGCGCATAGTCGAGGGCAAAAGCAACCAAAACACCGACTGCCAGAACCCACAGCGTTTCCTGCGTCCGGTTGGGGATCACCCGGTCATAGACGTTCATCGAGAACAACGGCAAAGCCAGCGCAAGTATGTTGATCAGCAGGGTCGATACCCAGACCCAGCGGAACCGATGCCTGAACTTGACGATTTCGCTCCAGAACCAGTGCGCGCGCGCACCCACTTCCCAAGGCTGGCCAGCTTCGCGCAAGGCCGAGGGATCGCCGTGGACAGTTGCGATCCAGCCGTTGAATTCACCCTCCAGCGAGGCCAGTGCTTCCCAGCGGTTTTCGGACGACCCCGGCCGCCAGGTCAGCGCATCCTTGCCATTGAGCTCGTGGATCACCGCGATATCGCCATCAGCCAGCGCGATCACTGCAGGGTAGCTGGTGGCCCGGCGCGGCAAGCGCTTGCTTTGTTCTGGGAAGCAGTTGAGCCCCAGCACTTCGAGCGCGGGTTCAAGCTGATGGAGCGGGAGACGCCCTTGGTCATCAAGCGCGAGCCCGGACAGCATGCCCATCGCAAACGGAACACCAAAGTGCTCCGCTAGCCGGGCGACTGCTGCGATCAGCGGGTCGCCCGGCATTGTGGTAGTTTGAGGCCCAGTGGCCATATAGCTGTAATCCCGTCGTATTCACCCAGGCCCGAATGGGCCCCGCGCGATGCCCTACTTCGGCATCTTGCGGTATTCCAGCTCGGCCGGCTTGGGCGGGCCATAGTTGAAGCGTTCGCGCTCCTTCTCACCCGCACCTGCTGCCGGAGCTACGCCAATGGCGCTGAGGAAAAGATTCGTGCTGGCCAGGACCTGGTAGCGGGCGAACATTGCCGAATAGCGCGCCGTTTCCAGGCGGACCTGGGTATTGTAGCGCGAGTTTTGGGCATCGAGCACGTCGAGCAGTGAGCGGCGACCGACGTTGAACTGGCTGCGATACGATAGCAGCAGATCATCGCTGACCCGGCTTTGCACTTCAAGCTCGCTGGTCACTTTCGACTGTGATTGCAATTGCGACCAAGCCAGCGAAGTATCCTCTTCAGCACGGCGGACCGTATCGTAGAGGCGATAGCGTGCTTCGCTCGCCCTGCGGACCATCTCCTGATAGTTCGCCTTATTGATGCCGCCATCGAACAAGTTCCAACGCAGGAACACGCGGGCTTGAACATCGCGCGTGCCATGATTCACCGCGTCGATATCATGACCGGCACGGCCCACCAGGTCGACGCCGATCCGCGGCAGCTGTTCAGCCTTGACGCTGTTGGCCAAGGCGTGGGCTGCGTCGACATCGGCTTCGGCTTCACGCACCAGTGGATTCTGGGTGCGGGCAAGGCCGATCGCATCGCCGAGACTGCCGGGCATCGATTCCGACAGGGCCGGCGGCTCCAGCACGAAATCGATATCAAGTCCGGTCAGTCTGCGCAGAGTGATCTTGGCGTCTTCAAGGGCTTGTTCGGCCTCGACCAGCCGCACCCGTGATGCTTGCAGCCGTTCCTGAGCTTGTTGCTGATCCGCGATCGAGATCGAACCTTGTTCGACACCAGTGCTGAGATCTTTGACCAGGGCTTCGTGGAAGGTCAAATTGTCCTTGCTGGCAGCAACGACGCGTTGCTGAAGCAGGACGTTGAGGTATTCGCGCGAGACCTGCAGTCCCACGAATTCCGAGCGTTCAAGAACCCGTAGCGAGGCTCCATCGACGCGTGCGGCCTGACGATGCAGTTCACCCTTGCGACGACCAAAGTCAAACACGGTCCATTCCGCGCGGAGTTCGCCGCCGGCCGGGTAAAGTTCCTCGTTTTGAAGGCCCGCAATCCGGCGCGCCGGGTTGTTCAGCCGGCGAATGCCTGCCGAGGCCTCAAGATCGACGCGCGGCGCGTAGAGCCCCTGAGCCTGCTTGCGTTCGAACTGAATCGCTTCCTTGTTGTATTGAGCTTGCGCGATCTCGGGGTTTGAACTGACTGCGATGGCGATCGCATCCTTCATCGAGATCGGCGCAGCCGGAGTTGACTGGATGGCGCCCGGCATCGGCACGGTCGCCGCGTCCTGAGCCATTGCCAAATGGGCGGTGCTGGCCAACAGGATGGCAGTTCCGGCGGATAGAATGTTTCGAATGGTCATTGTCCTGGCCCCCAGATCAATTCTTCACGGTGATTTCGACGCGGCGGTTCTGCGGACTGCGTTCGCCGTCTGCAGTCGGGACCTTTGGTTCCCGTTCGCCATAGCTCGAAACCTCGAGGCTGTCGCTGGAAGCGCCCTGGGCAGCGAGTAGCTGGGCAACTGCCTGGGCGCGGCGGAGCGCCAAGGCATCGTTGTAGCCATCAGAGCCCGAGCGGTCGGTATGACCGGCAACGGATATCTTCTTCCCGCAGGCTGCGAGGCTTTGTGCAGCCGACTGGATGGTTGGCATCGCGCTTTCAGGAACTTCGGCGCTGTCCCATTCGAAAAAGATGATGCCGGCAATGGACTCGGGACAAACCGATGGTGGCGCAATGACCGGCGGCGTTTGGGCCGGCGCGCTGCTCAACTGCGTGTTCATCCGCGCCGCTGCATCGACGCACTTGCCGATGCTGACCGGATCCTTGGTGTTGCTTTTGAGGAAGCCCAGCGCAATGCCGCATTGGGCCTTGGCCTGCAGCGCCCACACATAACGCGGATCGTCAGCCGAAACTGCGCCACTATTCAAGCTGAGCGCGAGCGCGGCATTGTAGCGCTGTCCGATCTCTCCGTTCAACTCGTTGACCGACATGGCCATCAGGTCGGATGCGCTGGTCTGCGCTGAAGCCGCAGCCGGTATGGCTGCGGCAACGGCCACAAGTGTGGCGGTTAGCATCTTCGTTTTCAGTAGCATTGTTTGGTCCTCAGGTTGTCCAAGCAATTCAAGCGTGATCGCGACTAAGTCATTGCATTGACTGAATCCCGATCCAGTTCGAGCATCGCGGGGAAGTGCGGCATCATGCTGTCACCACCACCGTTGATGTTCATATTGAGCAGGCCTTGCAGGTCGAAGCTGCCTCCATTGCCGGCAAATTCCATCGCTCCAGCCGAATTCGGCGCGAAGTGATCGACAATGCTGTCTACCGCCTCGGTACCGGCACCGTCAGCCAAAGCCGCCACGAGCGCAGGATGGGCCGCGATAGCCGCTCCAGCGCCAGGCACCGAAGCTTGACCCAGCATTCCAGAGGACGCATGGTCGTTGCCGAACAGTGCGCTCCTGGTGTTGTCGTTGCCGGCCGCAAAGTACGGATCGGAAAGGTGGTCGGTCAGCTGGCCAATCCCATCGCGCATCGCCGGGCTTTCGCCATGGTCGAGCGCGCTGGTTGATTCAGGCGCAAGCTTGGCAAGCGGTTCCTGGATCGGGTCGGATATGTCGCCGCCCTTGCCTTGTGCCTGAAGGGGCGACGTATCGGACAAGCCGGAATCGGAAGCGATGGTCAAAGCCACATCGCCCCGCGCCAGTCCTTCGTGGGCAAAGGCACTGGCATGCTCCATCGCCATTGCGGCCAGGAGGCCTGCAGCTGCAACCGAGCTGGCCGCCACCAGCTCGGCCGATCGGGCAGAGCGAAGCTCGCCAGTCAGGGCAAAGCTGGCATCGGCAACCGTCCCGGTTGTCCCGTCTGCGTTCGTGTAGGTGGCCTCACCGGCTACCTGCACGTCGCCATTGGCGGCGCTATAGGCAACGCCGTCGCTGGTCAGGCTGATGCTGGCAATGCCCATCTGGGTCAGTGAGCGGAATTCACCTGCCTGTGCGATACCGTCGGAATTGGCGTCCTGCCAGACCCCGAACTGGGCGAATGCCGCGTCATTGGCATCGAGCGTCCCGTCCTGGTTGCTGTCATAGTTCGCAGCAAGGCCTTGCAGGTCGGTCTGACCGGCGCCGCCAAAGACGATTTCCGAACCATCGTTGACCAGGCCGTCGCCATTGCGGTCGATCGCCAGCAAGCCGTCGTCGGCTGCGACCCAGGCTGTACCTTCAGCCTGGCCATCACCGTTGTAGTCGAAGGCCACCCCAGCCGAGGTCGAGAGGAATTCGACGCCGTCGCCGTCAAGGTCCAGCGCAACCGGCACTACGACGGCGGTTAGGGTGATCGCGAGGTTGGCCGAGGCCGAGACATCGCCGTCGCCGTCGATTACTTCCACAGGGACGGTGAAGTTGACCGGGTTGGTGCTCTGCACCACCGCGCCGAAGTTGCCCAATTTGAAGCCATCGCCGCTAACATGGGCGAATTCGAGGCTGTTGTACCCATTGGCGGTAAAGGCTGCGATCTGCGTCCCGATCGCCCCGGCGCCCGAGGTGCCCTGGACCCCACCGATATTGACCGACCCGTCGGCATTGAGCGTCACCGTGTAGGTGATGCCGTTGACGATGTAATTTGTCGGCGTGGTGGTCGGGATGATGAATCCGGATGACACGCCATTGTAGGCGATCACGATCTTGGTGATCGGGTCGATCGTTCCATCGCCAACTGCGTTGTTGCCGTCCGGATCGTCTCTGGTAGTGACCTTGACCACCGATCCCGCGCTTGCGGTGAGCAGCGCGCTGGCACCGTTGGTGGTGTAGTGCGAATCGAAGCTGTGGTCGCGGTTGCCAACAACGCTGTAGCCGCCCGGGCCTGAGGTATTGCCGACAAGGTCGACCACGAAATCGATCCGCACCATTTCATTGGTATTGACGTCATTGCCGCTGCCAACGCCCAGCGCGACCGAACTGCCGTTGATCGTGCTGTTCGGAGCGCCACTGACCGAAGGCGTGATCAGCAAGTCCTTGCTGTTGTCGTTGATCGCGCCGCCGGTGGTATCCTGCCCGGTCGGCACCAGGGCCACCCAGGCGGTATTGCCGCCAACGAACTGGTAAGCGCCCGAAGCGAAATCAATCGTGGTGAGCGAATCGACCACACCATCCATGTCGACCGAATACTGGTTGGTTCCCGGCAACAAGGTGATTGTGAAGATCGTGCTGGCTCCGGCCATGCCGACCAGGCTCAACCCGTCCGGCGAAACGGTGTAGAGGATCGCCACCGAGCCCGAGGTCAACCCGCTGTTGGTCCCGTTCAGCGTCGGCGAGAACCGCGGCGTGCCGCCGTCCGCGCCATAGTTGTTGAGCAAGCTTGGATCGAGCGAGGCCAGCACTGGCGCACCCGCCGCATTGGTCAGCGAAATCGCCGTCGGCACGACCGCAATCGGGCTGTCGTCGTCGACATTGATCGCCAGCGTACCGCCTGCGTTATCGCCATCGGCATCGGTGACGGTGTAGTTCAGCGTAAAGGCCTGGTTGTCTTCGGTGCCCGCGGCCGCATGGTCGATCGGGGCGACCTGCGTGACCGAGTAGGCCCCGGTCGCGGCGTTGAGCGTGATGGCCAACACCTGAGTGGCGCCCTGGAACACGTCGACCCCGGTGCCGTTGGCAACATAGGTGAACCCGACCGGGTTGCCGGTCAGCTGGAACGCCCAGGTCAGCGCACCGTCACCGCCCGAGCCCGAAAGCGTGCCCGTGGTATTGGCCGCATCAACGTCGTCGCCGGCTCCGCCGGCAATACCGCCAGCCAGTGCGTCGTCATCGAGCAGCGCCGTCAGGTTTGCACCCACCACCGGCGTCGCATCGGCAATGTTGATGGTCAGCGTCGCGGTGGTGGTGTCGCCGTCCGCATCAGTGATGGTGTAAGTGAACACGTCGCTGACATTGCCCGGTGTGCCGACATTGCGGGTGTAGCTGTAGGAGCCGTCGGCCTGGAGCGTGAGCACGCCGTAGGTACCAGCGGTGGTCCCGCCAATCGTGCCGCCGGTCACCGCGGTAACCGCGCCGCCCGCAGCCGGGCCGTCCGCACCGATCGAGTCCGCGCCTGCAGCCCCGCTGGTGGTTCCAGCGCCGGTCAGGACGTTGCCGGTCTCAGGGCCATAAGTGCCCGAAGCCACGGTATCGGTGTCGCTGCTCGCCACCGGAGTATCGTCGTCGACATTGATGGTCAGCGTACCGGGCGCGCTGTCGCTGTCCTGGTCGGTGACCGTGTAGCCGAGCGTGAACACGGTGTTGTTCTCATCCGATCCCGCCGCATGCTGGATCGGCGCAACCTGGCTGACCGTGTAAGCGCCGGTTGCGGTGTTGAGCGTGACCTGCATCACCAGGGTCGCGCCCTGGAACACGTTGATCCCGGTGCCGTTGGCAACGTAGCTGAAGCCTGCCGGAGCGCCCGCGGTCGACAGCGCCCAGGCCAGTGGCCCGTCGCCGCCCGAGGCGGCGAGGGTGCCGGTCAAGTTGGCGGCATTCGGATCGTCGCCGGTGCCGCCGGCATTGCCGCCAGCCAGCGCATCGTCGTCGAGCAGCACCGTGGCATTGGCCGCCGTGACCGGCGTGGCATCAGCGATGCTGATGGTCAGCGTGGCGGTAGCGGTGTCGCCGTCGCTATCGGTGATGGTGTAAGTGAAGGTATCGCTGACCCCGCCGGGCGTTCCGGCGTTGCGGGTGTAGCTGTAGGAACCATCGGCATTGAGCGTGAGCACGCCGTAAGTGCCTGCGGTGGCCCCGAAGATCGTGCCGCCGGTCACCGCGGTGACCGCGCTCCCTGCCGGGCCGTCCGCGCCGATCGAGTCCGCGCCGCCCGCACCGCTGGTGGTGCCGACGCCGGTCAGGACATTGCCGGCCTCAGGACCATAGCTGCCCGAGGCGACAGTGTCGGTGTCGTTGGCCGCTACCGGGGTGTCGTCGTCGACATTGATCCCCAGCGTGCCGCCAGCGGTATCGCCGTCCTGATCGGTGACAGTGTAGCTCAGCGTGAAGGCCTGGTTGTTT
>JANPMA010000132.1:0-3651 GCA_031422595.1 Novosphingobium sp.
AATGCCGTAGCGGCAGACTAGCCGTTGTTGCACCGCGTGGCCGCTTGGGCCATGACAGCGCCTTTCCGAAGCTCAAGGAGAGGCCCCATGACCCCGCAGGAACTCGCAGCCAAGACCGGCCAAGTGATCGGTGTGTCCGATTGGTTCGACGTGACCCAGGAACGGATCAACATGTTCGCTGATGCCACCGGCGATCACCAGTTTATCCACATCGATGAGGAAAAGGCCAAGCTGACACCGTTTGGCGGGACCATCGCCCATGGCTTCCTTACGCTCTCGCTGCTGCCCGTGCTGGGCGCAATGACCGAAGGCGGCAAGGTCAGCGGTGTGAAAATGGGCGTCAACTATGGCGGCAACAAGACCCGCTTCATCAGCCCGGTGCGGGCCGGCAAGCGCGTGCGCAGCCACACCAAGCTGCTCGAGCTGGTCGAAAAGCGCCCCGGCCAGTGGCAGCAGACCAACGAAGTGACCATCGAGATCGAAGGCGAGGACAAGCCGGCGCTGATCTGCGAATGGATCACGATGTTTTTTGTGTGATGTTTAGCCCCTCCCCGGTGGGGAGGGGTTGGGGTGGGGGTTCCACCGCGGGCCCAGAAACCCACCCCGCTGCGACTAGGCAGCACGCTGCCAAGTCTCGCTGCCCCTCCCGGACCGGGAGGGGTGAACTGGACCAAAGATAAGGACAATTCCCCATGTCACGTGACGCAGTCATCGTTTCCACCGCTCGCACCCCGCTGACCAAGGCTGGCCGCGGCGCTTTCAACAACACCACTGGCGCGACGCTGGGTGCCTTTTCGATCCGGGCCGCGGTCGAACGCGCCGGGATCGAGGGCGGCGAAGTCGATGACGTGCTGATGGGCACCGCGGTGCAGCAGGGCTCGACCGGCGGCAATGTCGCGCGCCTCGCCGCGCTGCGTGCGGGCCTTCCGGTCAGCGTGCCCGCGATGACCATCGACCGCCAATGCTCCTCGGGCCTGATGACCATCGCCACCGCCGCCAAGCAGGTGATCGTCGACAACATGGACATCTGCGTCGCCGGCGGCGTGGAAAGCATCTCCAAAGTGGTTGGTGCCGGCAAGATGTTCATCGAGCCTGACCGCCAGCTGCTCGAAATGCACCCGCATATCTACATGCCGATGATCGGCACGGCCGAAGTGGTCGCCAAGCGCTACAATATCAGCCGCGAAGTGCAGGACCTCTATGCGCTTGCATCGCAGCAGCGCACCGCCGCGGCCCAGGCGGCCGGCAAGTTCGACGCCGAGATCGTCGCCTGCCAGGCCAGCATGGCGGTGGTCGACAAGGAAACCAAGGAAGTCTCCTACCACGACGTCACCGCCACCAAGGACGATTGCAACCGCCCCGACACTACGCTCGAAGGGCTCGCCAGCCTCAAGCCGGTGATGGGTGAGGGCAATTCGATCACCGCCGGCAATGCCAGCCAGCTTTCGGACGGCTCTTCGGCCTGCGTGGTGATGGAAGCCAAGCTGGCCGAAAAGCGCGGGCTGACACCGCTTGGCCGCTACGTCGGCATGGCGGTGGCCGGGACCGAGCCCGACGAAATGGGCATCGGGCCGGTGTTTGCGATCCCCAAGCTGCTGGAACGCAACGGCCTCAAGCTGGACGACATCGGCCTGTGGGAACTCAACGAAGCCTTCGCCGTGCAGGTGCTGTACTGCCGTGACAAGCTGGGCATCCCTGACGAGCTGCTCAACGTCAACGGCGGCTCGATCTCGATCGGCCACCCCTTCGGCATGACCGGCGCGCGCTGCACCGGCCACGCGCTGATCGAAGGCAAGCGCCGCGGCGCGAAGTACGTGGTTGTGACCATGTGCATCGGCGGTGGCCAGGGCGCTGCCGGGCTGTTCGAAGTCCTCTGATGCGGCTGCCTGCGCCTCGCATTGCTCCGGTCGATCTGACAACGATCGACGACGAGCAGCGCGAGGCGCTGGCGGTTTTCGCCGGGGTCGCGCGGGATGTGACCAAGTCCGAAGGGACCGTGCTCAACATCTTCCGCACCATGGTTCGCGCCCCCAAGGCGCTGACCGCCTTCCTCGGCTGGGGCGGCTATATCCTCTCGCGCCGCAACAGCTTGTCCGAACGGGATCGCGAGCTGGTGATCCTGCGGACCGGCTACAACTGCGGCTCGGGCTATGAATTTACCCAGCACACCCGGATCGGGCTCGACGCCGGGCTGACCGAGGCCGAAATCGCGGCGATCATCGCCGGGCCCGACGATCCCTCGTGGAACGAGGCTGACCGCGCCATGCTCCGCGCGACCGACGATCTGACCCGCGATCACCATGTCAGCGATGCCAGCTGGGCGGCGCTGGACTTCATGACCGACAAGCAGAAGATGGACCTGGTGATGACCGTCGGCCAGTACACCCAGGTCTCGATGATGCTCAACAGCTTCGGCGTGCAGCTCGATCCCGGGCAGGAACTCGATCCCGCGCTCGACCGGCGCTGAGCTTGCCATTTCCCCCGGTGAAGCGCATTCTCTCCGCTTGATGGGGAGCAACTGCGATGACCGAAAGCCTTGGCATTGTTGAAATTCTCGGCATCGCGGGCTCGGTCAGCCTGCTCTCGGGCTGGCGGCTCTACCTGACCGCGCTGGCCACCGGCCTCGCCATGCATTTCGGCGTGCTGCCGCTGCCCGAGCATCTGCAATCGCTGCAAGTCCTGGCCAACCCCTGGGTGATGGGCGTCGCGGGCGTGGCCGCCTTCATGGAATTCTTCGCCGACAAGATCCTCTGGCTCGATTCGATCTGGGACACGGTCCACACCTTCATCCGCCCGATCGGCGGGGCCTTGCTGACCCTGGCGGTGATCGATCCGTCCGACCCGGCGACCCAGGCGATCGCCTTTATCCTGGGCGGCGGGGCCAGCCTGCTGGCCCACGGCGGCAAGGCCAGTGCGCGCGCGGTGGTCAACACCAGCCCTGAACCGTTCAGCAATGTCGCGGTGTCGGCGGTGGAGGATGTCGCGACCACCGGGCTGCTGTACCTGGCCTACACCAACCCGATTGCCGCTGGCGTGGTTGCACTGGTGCTGCTGGTGCTGACGGTAGTGCTGATGGTGGTCGCCTGGCGGGTGCTGCGCAAAGTGTTCCTGAAGGTGCAGGGCGAGCCTGTGCCCGCTGCAGTTCCGCCAGAAGTCTAGGCCACCGCCTTCAAGCGCACCTTGTCGTGCCTGGCGATCCAGTCCTCGAGGATCGGGGCGATCTTGTCGCGCCATTTGCTACCGTTGAAGATGCCATAATGGCCGACTTCGGGGGCCAGGTGATACTTCTTGCGCGAAGCGGCCAGTCCGGTCGCCAGGTGCAGCGCGGCCTTGGTCTGGCCAATCCCCGAAATATCGTCGCGCTCACCCTCAACCGCGAGCAGCGCGGTGTCCTTGATCTTGCCCAGATCGACCAGTTTGCCGCGGTGGACGAAAGTGCAGTTGGGCAATGAGTGTTTCTGGAACACGTGCTCGACCGTCTGGAGGTAATAGGCCGCGTTGAGGTCGCAGACAGCGCGGTATTCCTCGTAGAAGTCCTTGGTCGATTCGGCATCTTCGTCGGCGCCTTCGACCAGGTGACGGAACATGTGGTAGTGGCTCAGCATGTGGTTGCCCAGGTTCATGCTCATGAACCCGGCCAGTTGCATGAAC
>JANPMA010000133.1:0-31758 GCA_031422595.1 Novosphingobium sp.
GACGCTGACCGCAACGCCGATCCCGCGCACCTTGCAGATGGCAATGAGCGGGCTGCGCGAGCTGAGCACGATCCAGACCGCCCCGGTCGATCGCCTCGCGGTCCGGACCTATGTGATGGAATGGGACCACATGGTGATGCGCGAAGCCCTGCTGCGCGAGCATCACCGCGGCGGGCAGAGCTTCATCGTGGTGCCGCGGATTGCCGACATGGCCGATGTCGAGCAGTGGCTGCACGATACCGTGCCCGAGATCCGCTTCGTCACCGCCCACGGCCAGATGGCGGCGAGCGAGGTCGAGGAACGGATGAGCGCCTTCTACGAGAAGAAGTACGAAGTGCTGCTTTCGACCACGATCATCGAGAGCGGGCTCGATATCCCCAGCGCCAACACGATCATCATCCACCGCGCCGACCGTTTCGGCCTGGCCCAGCTTTACCAGCTGCGCGGGCGGGTCGGCCGGGCCAAGCTGCGCGCCTATGCCTATCTCACCACTCCGGCCGACCACCAGCTGACCGAAGTCGCGGAAAAGCGGCTCAAGGTGCTGGGCGATCTCGACAGCCTGGGTGCGGGCTTCCAGCTCGCCAGCCACGATCTCGATATCCGCGGCGCGGGCAACCTTCTGGGCGACGAGCAGTCGGGCCATATCCGCGAGGTCGGGTTCGAACTCTACCAGTCGATGCTCGAAGACGCGATCCTCGCGGCCAAGGCCGGTGAAATGGGCCTCGCCCGCGAACGTCATTCGCTGAGCCCGCAGATCACCGTCGATGCGCCGATCATGATCCCCGAGGACTACGTGCCCGATCTGGCGGTGCGGATGGCGCTCTACCGCCGCCTCAACGATGCCGAGGACCAGGCCGAAATCGAAAGCCTCAGCGCCGAAATGATCGACCGCTTCGGGCCCTTGCCCCAGCCAAGCGCCAACCTGATCAAGCTGATCCAGATCAAGCGCCAGGCGATCGAGGCCAACATTGCCAAGATCGACGTCGGCGCCAAGGGCTCGCTGGTTTCGTTCCACCAGGACCAGTTCCCCGACCCGGCCGGCCTGATCGCCTATGCCGCGCGGCTGGAAGGCACGATCAAGCTGCGCCCCGACAGCAAGATCGTCGTCACCCGCGCCTGGGGCAATGCCGAAGCGCGGCTCAATGGACTGTTCCAGCTGACCAAGGGCTTAAGCGCGATCGCGCGGAAGGCGCGGTAGTTCCTCCCCGGCACGGGGAGGGGGACCATGCGAAGCATGGTGGAGGGGTACGGGCGAGTGATCCTGAGCTGGCCGGACAACTCGGGATCACTCGCGTGTACCCCACCACCCCCCCCTTCGGCGGCGGTCCCCCACCCCGTACCGGGGCGGATTTACCCCCGCGCCAGCTCCAGAAACTGCGCCGCCCCCATCGGCTGAGCGCGCAGGAAGCCCTGGTAGAACTCGCAGCCTTCGGCCGCAGCCAAAGCGCGTTGGGCTTCGGTTTCGACGCCTTCGGCTATCACCTTGAGCTCCAGCGCCCCGGCCATCGCCAGGATCGCACGCAGCACCGCCAGATCGCGGGCATCGCCAGCCACCCCTTCAATCATCGAGCGATCGAGCTTGAGATAGTGCAGCGGCAATAGCTTGAGGTAGCGGAAGTTGCAGAACCCCGCCCCGAAATCGTCGAGCGCGATCCGGATGCCCTGTTTGGCCAGCGCGCCCAAAGCCTGCGAGGCCTGGGCGACATCGGCGAGCAGGACCTGCTCGGTCACTTCCAGCGTCAACCGCCACGGCGCAAACCGCGTCCGCTTGACCAGCGCGGCAAAACCTGCGGCATAGTTCGGACTGGCGAGATCATTGGGCGTGACATTGAGCGAAAGCCGCAGGTCCATCGGCCAACCAGCCGCGCCCTTCAGCGCCAGCCGGGCGATATGCTGCGAAAGCTGCGCGACATGATCAGCCCGCTCGGCGATCGCGAACAGCGCGCCCGCGCCGATCCGGCCCAGGGTGGGATGGTTCCAGCGCGCGAGCGCCTCGGCCCCGGTCAGCCGGTCGTCGCGGCAGGAAAACTGCGGCTGGTAAACCACTTCGATCTCGCCCTTATCGAGCGCCTGCAGCAGATCGCCTTCAAGCTGCGCCGCGCTCAGCCCCGAGCGGGTTGCCTCGCCATCGGCCCAGACCAGCCGCCGCGCGGCCTGGCCCATCGCCTGGTCCAGCGCCTGCCCCAGCCGGTCGAGCACGGTCGCGGCGCTGTCGCCTTCGATCCCGCGCAGAAGCGCGCCGCGCGGACTAAGGCGCATGGTTCCCCAGGCAGTCGGGATCGGCCTTGCCAGGGTCTCGAGCACTTGCCCGGCGGCAAGCTGCCAGCGTTCACGGCTGCACGGTTCGGTAGCCAGCAGCAGGAATTCGTCGCCCCCGCTGCGCGCCGCCAGCCAGGCCCCTTCGAGTTCGTCGGCGGCGAAATGCTTGAGCCGCTGGGCCACTTCGCCCAGCACCGCGTCACCCGCCGAAGTGCCATAGGCCAGGTTGAGCGCATCGAAGCGCCTGAGGCCGATCAACAGGGCATGAACTTTCTCGCCCTGCCCCAACCATTCGCCCAGCCGCGCTGCCGCGCCCTCACGGCCCGCAAGGCCGGTCAGCGGATCGCTTTTCGCCGCGAATTCATCAGGGTGCATGGCGCTCATCGTGCCACGCTTAGCACCAAGCCCCTACCAAAGTGTTGGCTAGGCCCGATTCGTGCCCTAAAGCCCGCGCATGGCCACGCTTCCCCGTCTCGCTCTGTTGGTATCGGATACCGAACGCGCCCAGGAAGCGGCGGACCTGTTGCGGCAGGACAACGCCTTTGTCCCGCTCGACGAAGCCGATGTCGCGGTAGTGATCGGCGGCGACGGGCAGATGCTCCACGCGCTGCACCAGATGCTCGACAATGGCCGGGTGATCCCGGCCTACGGGATCAACCTGGGAACGGTCGGGTTCCTGATGAACCGCCCCAAGAGCAGCCGCCCACTGGCCGAACGCATCGCGCGCGCCAAAGGGCTGGCGGTGACCCCGCTGGCCATGACCGCGACCACCGGCAGCGGCAAGCAGCAGAGCTTCTGCGCGATCAACGAAGTCTCGCTGCTGCGCGAAACCCGCCAGACCGCGCGGCTGGAAATCGCGGTCAATGCCAAGGTCCGCGTGCCAGAACTCTTCTGCGACGGCATCCTGGTCGCGACGCCAGCGGGTTCGACCGCCTACAACCTGTCCGCCAATGGCCCGATCCTGCCGCTGGGTTCGGCAATGCTGGCGCTGCCCCCGATCAGCCCGTTCCGCCCCCGCCGCTGGCGCGGGGCGATCATCCCCGATCACTATGAGATCGAATTCCGCGTGCTCGATCCCGACAAGCGCCCGGTCGCGGTGGTGGCCGATCAGAAGGAACTGCGCGACGTGCTGGCCGTGAAGGTCAAAGTCGCGCGTGAGCAGCAGCTGACTTTGCTGTTCGATCCCGGCAAGACGCTGGAAGAGCGGATCTTCGCCGAACAGTTTCAATTTTAGATCGGCTCCCCCTCCTCTTCAGAGGAGGGGATAAAGGGGTGGTGGCGATGCGCAGCATCGCTCGCGAAGCGATTTGGTGCACAGTTGCTGCACCACCCCCAACCCCTCCTCTGAAGAGGAGGGGGGGAATGGCAGCGAGTTTCAGTTTTTCCTCTCGCACCCGCTTGCCAAACCGATCCGCGCTGCTATAGGCGCACCCCTGCCTGTCGGGCTGCTCCCCGATAGCTCAGCGGTAGAGTAGGTGACTGTTAATCACTTGGTCGTTGGTTCGAATCCAACTCGGGGAGCCAAATTCTTGAAACTGCGCAGGGCTCAGCCCGCCAGTTGATCCCACAGCAGCTTGCTTCCAGCCCAGATCGTCAGCGCGGCAGTCAGCCAGCGGATCGCGCGTTCGGGCAGAAAGCGCAGCGCCAACAGGCTACCGAGCTGTCCGCCCAGCACGACCGCGATCAGCAGCGGCAGCGCGCCCGACAGCGCCATGCCAAACACCCCCGGACCGTTCTTGTCGAGCTGGCCATAGAGCCCGGCCAGCGAATTGATCAGGATGAACAGGCTGGTGGTTGCGGCAATCGCCTTGCCAGAGCCCCAGCGTGTAAGGTGCAGCAGCGGGGCCAGGAAAATCCCGCCGCCGATCCCGACCAGTCCGGCCAAATAGCCGAGCGGCGCAGCCGCAAGCGGCATGAAGCGCGCGGCGCGGCTGGGCTGGGTCGATTCCTCGCTGCCGCGCGGCGGCAGCAATGCCAGGCCCGCTGCGATCAGGCTCAGCCCCAGCAGCAGCAGGAAGGTCTCCTCGCGGATTGGGGTGCGCCCGCCAAGGAATGCCAACGGGGCGGCCACCAGCGAAAGCAGCAGCGCCTGCCGCCACGGCGTTACGCCCGCGCGGGCAAAGCGGATCGTTCCCCCGCTGACCACCACCACATTACAGCACAGGCTAACGATCGGCAGCAGGACGAAGTTGAACCCCGCCAGGCTGAGTAGCGCGCTGTAGGTCGATCCCCCGCCAAACCCGACCGAGGCATAAAGCAGCGCAGTGGCGAAGAATGCGGGTGGTAGCCAGGTCATCATCACCCCTCCCCTTCAGGGGATGGGCCGGGGGTGGGGGCTGTCCGCAAAACGCGACGCCGCTTTCACCCGACAACCCCCACCCCAACCCCTCCCCTGAAGGGGAGGGGCTTTTCGTTGTTACCCCACTGCCCCGTGGCAGTGCTTATACTTCTCGCCCGAACCGCACGGGCACTGCGCGTTGCGCGACAGGCCCAGGTCGGCATAGGGATCACCCTCGCCGGGCTTGGCCAACAGGGCGCTCGCCGCCGAAACCTCGGCTCCACCCAGCGCACCCATCATCGCCGCCGCGCCCGGGGTAGCGGCATCGTTCTCGCCGGTGAACGGATCGATATGGCTGGTTAGGAATTCGGGCAGGTCGGGCAGTTCGACCGGCTCGGGCATCCGAAGTTCGCTGTTCATCAGGATCCGCGTCACGTCGAGCCGGATCGCCTCGAGCATCTTTCCGAACAGCCCGAAGGCTTCCTGCTTGTATTCGTTGATCGGGGTCTTCTGGGCATAGGCGCGCAGGAACACCACCTGGCGCAGCGCGTCGAGCGTGGCGAGGTGTTCCTTCCAGTGATGGTCGAGCCGATCGAGCAGGATCTGCTTTTCGACCTGGCGCCAGATCGAGGCATCCTCACCAACCTTGGAGGCCGCCTTGGCTTCGGCGGCTTCGGCGATGCGCTGCTCGATGTCGTGCGGCTCAAGCCCGTCCTCGCCGCGCCACTGGTCGATCGGCATATCGATCCCCAGCACCTCGAACACCTGGCCGCGCAGGCCATCGAGATCCCACTGTTCGGGGTAGGATCCCGGCGGGCAGGCATCGCCGACCATGGCGTTGACCGTATCGTGGCGCATGTCCTCGACCACGTCGTCAAGCGCATCGGCGTCCATGATGTCGGCGCGTTGCTCGTAGATCACCTTGCGCTGGTCGTTCATCACGTCGTCGTATTCGACCACCTGCTTGCGGATATCGTAGTTGCGGGCCTCGACCTTCTTCTGCGCCGTCTCGATCGCTTTCGAAAGCCAGCGCGAACCGATCGATTCGCCGTCGGCCAGGTTCGAATTCATCATCTTTGAAAACAGTGTGTCGGGGCCGAAGATGCGCAGCAGATCGTCTTCCAGGCAGAGGTAGAACTTCGACATGCCCGGATCGCCCTGGCGGCCCGAACGGCCGCGCAGCTGGTTATCGATCCGGCGGCTTTCATGGCGTTCGGTGCCAATCACGCAAAGCCCGCCGGCGGCCAGCACCAGATCGCGCTGGACCTCGACCTCGTCCTTGATCTTTGCGATCGCCTTGTCGCGTTCCTTGCCTTCGGCCAGATCCCTGAGCTCGTCTTCGATCCTGAATTCGAGATTGCCGCCCAGCTTGATGTCGGTACCGCGCCCGGCCATGTTGGTCGCCACAGTGACCGCGCCCAGCTGCCCGGCCTGGGCGACGATGTGGGCTTCCATCTCGTGGAAGCGGGCGTTGAGCACGTTGTGCTTGACCCCTTCTTTGGTCAGGAATTCGCTGAGCAGTTCGCTCTTCTCGATCGAGACCGTGCCGACCAGCACCGGCTGCCCGGCTTCGCTGCGTTCCTTGATCAGCTTGGCGATTGCGGCGAACTTGTCGGTAGTGTTCTTGTAGAATTCATCTTCCTGGTCATCGCGCAAGACCGGCACGTTGGTGGGGATGGTGACCACGTTCATCTTGTAGATGTCGAAGAATTCGGCGGCCTCGGTTGCGGCGGTCCCGGTCATGCCCGAGAGCTTGGGATACATCCGGAAATAGTTCTGGAAAGTAATCGAGGCCATGGTCTGGTTTTCGGGCTCGATTGTGACACCTTCCTTGGCCTCGACCGCCTGGTGGAGACCATTCGACCAGCGCCGTCCGCTCATTTTGCGACCGGTAAACTCGTCGATGATCACCACCTTGCTGTCCTCGACCACATAGTCGATGTCGCGCTTGAACATCACCACCGCCTTCAGGCTCTGGTCGAGGTGGTGGACGATCTGGGTGTTCTCGACATCGTAGAGGTTCGAGCCGACCAGCAGCCCGGCTTCCTCCAGCGCCCGTTCGGCCCATTCGACCCCGTCTTCGGTCAGGGTGATATTCTTGACCTTCTCGTCCATCTCGTAGAGCTCAGGGGTGAGCTGCTTCACGATCGCATCGACGGCGACGTACTGGTTGCTCTTGTCGTCGGTCGGGCCCGAGATGATCAGCGGGGTTCGCGCTTCGTCGATCAGGATCGAATCGACTTCATCGACGATCGCATGGTTGAACGGACGGTGGACCATCTGCTCGCGCTCGTGCTTCATGTTGTCGCGCAGGTAATCGAAGCCCAGCTCGTTGTTGGTGGCATAGGTGATGTCGGAATTGTAAGCCTCGCGGCGGTCATATTCGGACAGGTCGGGGACGATCACCCCGACGCTGAGCCCGAGGAACTTGTAGATCTGGCCCATCCATTCAGCGTCGCGGCGGGCAAGGTAGTCGTTGACGGTAACGACGTGGACGCCCTTGCCTTCGATTGCGTTGAGGTAGACCGCCAGTGTAGCGACCAGGGTCTTGCCCTCGCCGGTGCGCATTTCGGCGATCTCGCCGCGGTGGAGCACGATCCCGCCGACCATCTGCACGTCGAAGTGGCGCATGCCGAGCGTACGCTTTGACGCTTCGCGGACCGTGGCGAAGGCTTCGGGCAGGATCTGGTCGAGCGTCTTGTCCTCATCCAGCTGGCGGCGGAACTTGTCGGTCTGGGCCTGCAGTTCCTCATCGCTCAGCGCCTCAAGCGTCGGTTCATAGGCGTTGATCTGGCTGACGATCTTCTGGAGCTTGACAACGTAGCGGTCGTTGGACGAGCCGAAAATGCGCTTGGCAATGGCGCTGAGCATAGGAAATTCCTGAACAATTCTATGGATATGATTGCGGGTGTGCGACGCCGGACGCGGCGCGACGGCCTTGATTTCAAGGCCAAGCGAGCGGCGTTGCTATTCGCGCGCGCGGTCGATGCGAAGCTGAACGGTGGGGGCTGCCAGGATCGGCAGCGGCAGGGCTTCGCTGGCTGAAGTCAGCGCCTCGAGATGGCGCTGCGGCTGGGGCCGGAATGCTGCTGCGGCAGCCACCGCCTGGGTCCGCGCCGAGCTCTTCAGGCCCAGCGTCGCACCGATCTCAACCTTGCCGCACAGCCGCGCCTCGGCAGGGGTTACCTGCGCGGCGAGCCCGGCGAAAAGGGCGAGGATGGCAAGGACGATGCGGTTCATGCGTAGCGGCATATAGGGAGTGCGATTCGAACCGTCCAGTGGAGTGCGGTTGATCTTGTACCAACAAGCTGTTGTAAGGCCGTAAACGGGGAGGGGATCGCGTTAATGGCAAGCGAAACGGCGGCTCCGGTGCATTCGCCGCGGATGTTCCAGCTCGATGGACTGCGCGGCGTCGCCGCTTTCATGATCGTCTTCTACCACCTCGACATCGTGTACGGGATCGGCGGCCCGTTTCAGCGTGGTTACCTGTTCGTCGACCTGTTCTTCCTGCTTTCGGGTTTCGTGCTGGCGGTTTCGACCGAGCAGAAGCTGCTGAGCGGGATCGGCGCGATCGAGTTCACCTGGGCGCGGTTCAAGCGGCTCTGGCCATTGGTCGCGGTGGGTGCGGGTGTGGCGGTGGTGCGGGCCTTCGTGATCGGAATGGCCGATCCGCTGACTCTGCTGTGGTGGCTGGCGCTGGACCTGGCGATGATCCCCAGCCTGGCGGGCGCGGGGCCGTTCTATCGCTACAACGGACCGCAGTGGACGCTGTTCTATGAACTGCTCGCCAATTTCGTCCATGTATTGGGCCTCAAGAAAGTGCCGACCTGGGCGATGGGACTGCTGGCCGCGGCGCTGGGCCTCTGGCTGATCTACACCGTGCAGATCCACGGTAGCGACACCATGGGCGTCGACGCGCCGACGTGGAAGACCTGGTGGTATGCCCTGCCCCGGGTCGGCTTTGCCTATGTCCTGGGGGTGTGGATCGGGCGGCTCTACAGGGCGGGCCTGCGCACGCCCTCGCTGCCCTGGCCGCTCGCGCTGGCGCTGCCGGTCGCGGGGATCGCTGCGGTGCCCTACTTGCCGCTGGGCAAGGTCTGGGGCGACCTGGGCTTCGTGATCGTGTTCTTGCCGGTGATGATGTGGCTGACCGCGATGTGCCGCCCACCGCAGAGCCTCAAGGCCCCGCTCGAATGGCTCGGCAACTACTCGCTGCCGCTTTACTGCGTGCACTTGACCGTGCTGGTCTGGACCAAGGAGATCGCCAGCAGCAACAGCGGCGGGGTTGCAGCGTTGGCGCTGGTGATTGCGCTGGCGCTGTCGTGGTTCTTCTCGAAAGTAGTGTCGTTTACCAGCAAGCCGACGGTGGCGAAAGCAACAGCCACCTAGCACCACGACCGTTCGTCCCGAGCGAAGTCGAGGGATCGCGCGCTTGGCTGTCCCTCGACTTCGCTCGGGACGAACGGTGGTTGAGAAGCCTTGGCCATACCCAACCAAACAGCAAAACGCCGCACCAACCCGAAGGTGGCGCGGCGCTTTGGTTGGTGGGGCCGCGAGGCGTGCGGCCCGAACCGGGTGTGGCTTAGTTTACAGCGTCCTTGAGGCCCTTGCCGGCCTTGAACTTCGGCTGCGAGCTAGCCTTGATCTGCATCGGTTCGCCGGTGCGCGGGTTGCGGCCGGTCGAGGCCTTGCGCTTGGCAACCGAGAAGGTGCCGAAGCCAACCAGGCGCACTTCGTCGCCCTTCTTCAGTGCGCCGCTGATGGCGTCGAAAACGCCTTCAACAGCTTTGGTGGCATCGCTCTTGGTCAGGCCGCTTGCATCAGCGACTGCGCCGATCAGGTCGTTCTTGTTCATAGTGGAACCCCCTTACCTTTCTTGGTGTTTATGACTGTGATTCGCCTCATTAAGATGGCGGCGAATTGAGCGGCTTTTGTGGATGCTGTCAAAGCCAAAAGGCGCGGTTCATCGCAGATTATCCACGTTTTTCCGCCGCTTTGGACCATTGCCGAGACAAATGCAGTGCAGCATGGGCCGTGCCGCAATGCAGCATGCCCGATTCGCCCTGGCGATTCGGCCTGACGCCACGGCAATCAGTGCGCGGTCGTGACGGTCCCCGCCCCGCCCGCGCCGGCGGCTCCGGGCTGGCTGGCCAGGTCGTCAGCCTCGCTCCACTCGATTGCCTCAAGCGGTTCGACCAGCGCGCGCGCCAGGACTTCATCGACATGCGAAACAGGAATGATTTCAAGTCCCTCGAGCACGTTCTGGGGAATTTCGGCGAGGTCTTTGCGGTTGTCTTCCGGGATCAGCACCGTGGTAATCCCGCCGCGCAGCGCCGCGAGCAGCTTTTCCTTGAGGCCCCCGATCGCCAACACGCGCCCGCGCAGCGTGACCTCGCCGGTCATCGCCACGTCCTTGCGCACCGCGATTCCGGTGAGGGTCGAGACGATCGAGGTGACCATCCCGATGCCCGCGCTGGGCCCATCCTTGGGCACCGCGCCTTCGGGCAGATGGATGTGGATATCCTTGCGCGCGATCAGGCTGGGCTTGATCCCGTAGGCCGGGCTGCGTGCCCGCACGAAGCTGAAAGCGGCCTGGATCGATTCGTTCATCACCTCGCCCAGCTTGCCGGTGGTCTTGACCACGCCTTTGCCGGGTACGGTAACGCTTTCGATTGTCAGCAGTTCGCCGCCCACTTCGGTCCAGGCCAAGCCGGTGACCGCGCCGACCTGGTTCTCATCCTCACCCATCCCGTGCTTGAACTTGCGCACCCCGGCAAAGTCGCCAAGGTTTTCGGGGGTGATGATGACGGCCTTGGCCTTGCTTTCGAGGATCTGGCGCAGGGTCTTGCGGCATAGCCGCGCAATCTCGCGCTCCAGCGTACGCACCCCGGCTTCGCGGGTGTAGTGCTGGATCAGCGCGCGCAGCCCCTCGGTGGTCAGCGTGAACTCGCCCTTCTTGAGCCCGTGGGCCTTGACCTGCTTGTCGACCAGGTGGCGTGTCGCGATCTCGACCTTCTCGTCCTCGGTATAGCCTTCAAGCCGGATGATTTCCATCCGGTCAAGCAACGCCTGCGGCAGGTTGAGGCTGTTGGCGGTGCAGACGAACATCACGTCCGACAGATCGTAGTCGAGCTCCAGATAGTGATCCTGGAACTTGGCGTTCTGTTCCGGATCGAGCACTTCCAGCAGCGCCGAAGCCGGATCGCCCCGGAAATCCTGACCCAGCTTGTCGATCTCATCGAGCAGGAACAGCGGATTGCTGGTCCCGGCCTTCTTGAGGTTGGAGATGATCTTGCCCGGCAGCGAGCCGATATAGGTGCGGCGGTGGCCGCGGATTTCGGCCTCGTCGCGCACGCCGCCCAGCGACTGGCGAATGAACTCGCGTCCCGTCGCCCGGGCGATCGACTTGCCCAGCGAGGTCTTGCCGACGCCCGGCGGGCCGACCAGGCACAGGATCGGGCCCTTGAGCTTGTTGGTCCGCGCCTGCACCGCCAGATATTCGACAATCCGGTCCTTGACCTTGTCGAGCGCGTAGTGATCGTCGTCGAGCACCGTCTGTGCAGCGGCGATATCCTTCTTGAGCTTGCTCTTCTTGCCCCACGGCAGCCCCAGCAGCACGTCGAGGTAATTGCGGATAACCGTGGCTTCGGCGCTCATCGGCTGCATGGTCTTGAGCTTCTTGACCTCGGCATTGGCCTTGGCGCGAGCTTCCTTGGAAAGCTTGAGCTTGTCGATCTTGTCTTGCAGCTCTTGAATTTCGTTGGCTTCGCCGTCGTCGCCCCCGCCCAGCTCGTTCTGGATCGCCTTCAACTGCTCGTTGAGGTAGTATTCGCGCTGGGTCTTTTCCATCTGGCGCTTTACGCGCCCGCGGATCCGCCGCTCAACCTGCAGCACGCCCAGTTCGCCGTCCATGAACGAGTGGACCATTTCCAGCCGCTTCAGGGGATCGGCCTCGCTCAGCAGCGCCTGCTTGTCGGCCACCTTGGCCTGAACATGCGCCGCCACCGCGTCTGACAACAGCGCGGCTTCGGTCAGTTCGGACAGGTTCTCGCCCGCATCCTGCGGCAACTTCTTGTTGAGCTTGGCGTATTCCTCGAAAGTCTCGACCACCTGGCGCATCATTGCCGAAACTTCGTTGCCCGACACGTTGACCGGCTCGAGCAGCTCAACCTGCGCCACCACCATCTCGCCGGCGCTGCCCTGTTCGAGCCGCAGCGTTTCCAGGCTGGCGCGCTGACGCGCCTCGACCAGCACCCGCACGGTGCCGTCGGGCAGCTTGAGCAGCTGGAGCACAGTGGCAATCACGCCGATGTCATACAGATCGTCCTCGACCGGATCGTCGCAGCCGGGATCGAGCTGGGCGAGCAGGAAGATGTCCTTGTCGCCTTCGGTGGTCATCGCCGCTTCGAGCGCAGCGACCGACTTTTCGCGGCCGACGAACAGCGGCACGACCATGCCCGGAAACACGACGATGTCGCGCAAAGGGAGCAGCGGGAGAAGTTTCATTGCAAGTCCGTTTCTGCGGGGTGAATCCCGCCTTTGATCCCGGATATGGGGGCGGCATGGCCACGGTGCAATGCCCCCGGCGCCTGCAGCTGTGGAATGCCCGGCAGTTGCCAAGCGGCCCGCGCGCCCGCAGGATGGTTCGTGAAGATCAAACAGGGGGGATTCGGGTTCTATGCGCAGGTTCAAGATTGCCATGGCCGCTGGCGTGTTGGCGCTGGCCATTCCGGCTCTTTCGCAAGCCCCCGCCACGCCGCAGCAGACAGTCATCACCGCCGCACGCTTTCTCGATGTCCAGACCGGCAAGTACATTGAGTATCCGGCGATCTTTGTCGGCGCTGACGGACGGATCACTTCGATCGCCGATGCCCGCACGGTGCGCTGGGGTGCCAATGTCAAACACATTGATATGGGCGGCAAGACGCTGCTGCCCGGACTGATCGATATGCATGTCCACCTGGACGGCCCGGCCGATATCGGCGGCTGGAAAGGGCTGGAATATACCGACAGCTTCTTTTCCATGACCGCGGTTCCCAATGGCCGTGCAATGCTCGACGCCGGGTTCACCACGGTCCGCAATGTCGGTTCGGGAGATCGCAACGACATCGGGCTGCGCCAGGCGATCGAGAGCGGCTATGTGATCGGCCCGCGGGTGATCCCGGCCGGCTATGCCTTGGGGGCCACTGGCGGCCACTGTGACGAGACCGGCCTGCCGCCCAGCATGGAGCGCCCCGGCAAGGTCGAAGGCGTGGGCGATACACCCGATGAACTGCGCCACCAAGTCCGCCGCCAGCGCAAGTACGGCTCGATGGTGATCAAGGTCTGCGCCACCGGCGGGGTCTTTTCACACAACACCGAGCCCGGCCAGCAGCAGCTGACCGTGCCCGAACTGACCGCGATCGCCGACGAAGCGCACATGTGGGGTCTGCGCGTGGCTGCCCATGCCCACGGCGCAGCCGGGATCAAGGCCGCGATCCAGAGCGGGATCGACACGATCGAGCACGCCAGCCTGGTCGATGACGAAGGAATCCGGATGGCCGTCCAGCGCCCACGCCCGGTGTGGTTCTCGATGGACATCTACAACACCGATTACACCCAGGCCGAAGGCAAGAAGAACGGGGTGCTTGACGACAACCTGCGCAAGGACCGCGAGATCGGCCAGCTCCAGCGCGACAATTTCCGCAAGGCGCACAAGGCCGGGGTGCGGATGGTGTTCGGATCGGACGCCGGGGTGATGCCGCACGGCCAGATCGGTCGCCAGTTCGCCACGATGGTGCAATACGGGATGACCCCGCTGGAGGCGATCCGCGCGGCGACGCTCAACGCCGCAATGGCGCTGGGCTGGGAAGGCAATGTCGGGACGATCGCGATCGGGCGGTTTGCTGATTTCGTGGCCGTGGATGGCGATCCGCTGGCGAACGTGCGCGAGCTGGAAAGCGTTGATGGAGTGATCAAGGGCGGCGTGGTGATCGAACGCGCGCGGTAACGCGCCAGCCCCCTACATCCCCGGCAGCTTGAACCCCGGCGGCAAGCCCATGCCGGCTTGCATCTTTCCCATTTCTTCGCCCGAGACGGCATCAGCCTTCGCCCGCGCATCGTTGAAGGCGGCGGTGATCAGGTCTTCGAGGATGCCTTTCTCGCTGGGCTGCAGCAGGCTGTCGTCGATCGCAACGCCGAGCACGCGGCCCTTGGCGCTGCAGCGAACCTTGACCAGTCCGCCGCCGGCCACGCCCTCGACCTCGATCGTGTCGAGCTTGCCCTGCATTTCGGTCATCTGCTTCTGGATGGTCTCGGCGGCTTGCTGCGCGGCCTTGAGCATCTCTTCCATCGACTTCACGTTAGGCTCTCCATTTGTTGCCCCCCGCGACGCGCGCGTCGGGGCTTTCATCGATCAGTTCGGCGCCTGGAAAAGCAGCCAGGGCGGCTTCGACCATCGGGTCGGCCAGCGTTGCCGCACGCGCGGCATCGCGCTTGGCCTCTACGCTCTCGCGCAGCGACGGTTCGGCATCGCCTTCGATCCGGCTGACCTGCCAGCGCTCACCGGTGGCACGCAGCAGCGCATCGCGCAGCTCGGCGCTGGGATCGCCGGGATAGCCGGGGACCAGCGCATAGGTCAGTTCGCTCGGCTTAAGCTCAGCAACGCGCACCCAATCGTGCATCACCTGGGCCAGCCGCAACTGCCCCGAATGCTCGACCCTCTTGACCAGCGCCGCCCAGTCAGACGAACCAACCGGAGCCGCTTGCTGGACCGGTGCCATGTCGACTGACGGAGCGGAAATCGCCCCACTCGCAGCCATCTCCTCAAGCTTGCGGGCCAGAGTGCCGGGATCGGGCAGGTCGCTGGCGTGCTGAACGCGTAGCAGCGCCATCTTGGCGGCAATCAGCGGATCGGGCGCGCTGCGCACTTCCTCGAAGCCCTTGAGCAGCAATTGCCACAGCCGGTGCAATTGCCCCGCCGAAAGCGACCCGGCCCACAGCTCGATCGCTTCGCGCTCCTCTGCAGAAACCGCGTCGGCCGCACCCTTGCCGAGCTGGGCGACGGTGATCCTATGGGCCAGTTCCAGTGCCGAGCGCAGCAGCGCCGGTGGCTCTACACCCAGCGCGAATTGCTGGTCGACCAGGTCGAGCAATCCGCCCCCGTCGCCGCCCAACAAGGCCGCGAACAGCCGCCGCTGCGCGCTCTTGTCGGCCAGGCCCAGCATGTCGCGGACCTGCTCGGCCGAAATCCGGCCTTCGCCGCCGAGATCGGCATGGGCAATCGCCTGGTCGAGGATCGACAGACCATCGCGGACCGATCCTTCGGCCGCAGCGGCGACCATCGCCAAGGCCTCGCCTTCGGCCTCGACGCCTTCCTTGGCGCAGATGTTGGCGAAATGCTCAGCCAGCAGCGGGGCCTGGATCCGGCGCAGATCGAACCGCTGGCAGCGGCTGAGCACCGTGACTGGCAGCTTCTCCACCTCGGTCGTTGCGAACAGGAATTTCACATGCGGCGGCGGCTCTTCGAGCGTCTTGAGCAGCGCATTGAAGGCGTTGCGACTGAGCATGTGGACTTCGTCGATGATGTAGATCTTGTAGCGCGCCGAGACTGCGGAATAGCGCACCGCCTCGATAATCTCGCGCACGTCGTCGACCCCGGTGTGGCTGGCGGCGTCCATCTCGATCACGTCGATATGGCGGCCTTCGGCAATCGCCACGCAAGGCTCACATTGCCCGCAAGGATCAATCGTCGGCCCGCCCTGGCCATCGGGACCGATGCAATTGAGCGCTTTGGCGATCAGCCGCGCGGTGCTGGTCTTGCCCACCCCGCGCACCCCGGTCATCAGGAAGGCATGCGCCAGCCGCTCACGCTTGATCGCGTTGGCCAAGGTCTGGACCATCGCGTCCTGTCCGAGCAGCTCGGAAAAGGTCTGCGGCCGGTATTTGCGGGCCAGCACGCGGTAGGGCTGCGTGGGAGCGGCGTTGGCGGCAGGTGCCGGTTCTGGCGCTGGTACAGCAGCAGCGGGCGCACCGAACATCGATTCCTGCCCAGCCGCCTCAAGCTCGGCAGCCGAAGGCGCTTCATCTTCGGGCTCGTTGCCAATCATGTCGGGGGAATCGCCCATTGCGCTAGGTTAGGCGGTACGGTCGCAAAGGGGAACAGGGTCCAGCGTGATTTTCTGCTTCAGCGCGACTCCGACCGGAATAGCCGCACCCGAATTTGCGCCGCAGCTGCATCTGGCAGCGCACAACCGGGCTGATTCAAGACCATGATAACTGGGGAGTGGCGGGCAGAGACACCAAACCGGGCCGCCTGGCGGGCCAGATAGTACTCAGTCAGTGGCCGAAATCGTGGCAGCGAGGCCTGCCACTCTCCGCGCCAACCATAGATCACCGACCAGCCGGGTGGCAGTTTTAGCAGTTCGGTATCCTGGTAGACCCCATGCGGATCAAGCACCCGGGCGGTCAAGCTACAGCCCGCGCGCGCTGCACTTACGATCGGCAGGTTCGCGCGCGGCTCCGAAACGGTATAGCCCTGCCCGGCCAGCTTGGCTCTCAAATCGCCGAGCGCAGCGCGCTGATCTTCGTTAACCGCGACGTTGAGCACCGCCAGCTTGAGCGTCAGCGACACGCCGATGACCAATATGGCAATTGCTTCAGGCCAGCCGAGGCGCACGGCTTACTCCCTGATAGACCACACCAACCATCACCGCGAGCGCGAACCAGCCAAACAGCGCGCCGCCATTCCCGGTGTGCCAATAGTCAAAATCGTGCGGATTGCGCGCGATTACCGCGAGCCGGATCCCGTTGACCACAATCGAGCCGAGCACCGCCAAGACCAGGGTCGTCCAGACTCGCCTGTCGACCCGTACTGCGAAGTAATTCACCACTGTCACCCACAGAATCAAGGCCAGCGACACGCCGTGAAGCGAGGAACAAGACGGTGCGATGATAAAATTGGTGCCGTCGGGAAAGAACACAGCGTTGCCGGCGCTACGCGTGTCGGCAATCAAGGCAACGAACCGGGCGTCAGCAGTGAGAAAAATTCCTGCCCCCCAGTTGAGCGCGATCCGTCCCCACAGCAGGAAAGCAGTCAGGCTGAAGCAGATCGCGCTGGCGCGGCGCAAAAAACTACCCGGCGTAGCTGTATGCCAGGCCCAGGCCGCGACAGGTGTCAACGCAGCAGAACTTGCTGCGGGCACCGGCACCAAGGCGGCGATGACCGCTAGTGCCAGCATCAGGCCATCACCCCGGCGAGGCGCGGTGGATTCTGGTGCCTGCCATAGCAACGCCAGTCCGGCGGCAATCGCCAGCCAGACGATCGCGCTGACATCGAAAAGCGCAAGCAACGCCGTTTCCCAACCGCGCAGCACCACCGCCGCTGCAGCAAAGGTGGTCAGTGCATTGAGGATCAGCAGCACAAAGGCAAACGCGTAGCGTCGCTCGCGTGACAACAACACTGGTTGGATCAGTTAAGGCTTGGCCTATTTGCCCTTGCGGTCGCGCATACGCTTGTAAAGCAAGCCGAATGCCACCAGTGCGGGGATACCGAGCCCAACAACTGGCGCGGGAGCGCCCATGGGCAACCCTGCCATCGCCGGCGCAATACCCGCGGTGCAAGCGATAACTAGAACTAGAGTACTATCGATCAAGCGGCGCATTGGCAGACTCCTATTTCGTTACGGCTCGACATAGCTATCAACCCGAGCGGGCAATGTCCATCCGACAACCATATTTATGGCAGTCGCTTGGCAAGCCAGTCTGTGTGGCTATGACGGGATGATGGACGCCAGCCTTTCGGTATATGCCTTGGAACAGTGGCTCTTCAGCCCGGCTTCGTTCGCGCTCTATTGGGCAATCCTGCTTGGAGTTGCCGGGCTAGAGGTCTTCGCGCCCGGCCGAACCGACCGGATGCCCGTCGGCCCGCGGTTCAAGGTCAACTTCGGGTTTGGCCTGACGACCGTTGCGCTGCTTACGCTGCCGGTGCTGTCCGAAGTGGCACTAGCCGACTTGGCCCGCGCCAACGGCTGGGGCTTGTTCCATCACATAGCGCTTGGCCCGGTCTGGGCTATCGCCCTGAGCTTTCTGGCTTATGATCTGTGCGGCTACACGATCCATCGGCTGTCGCATCGCTGGTCGTGGCTGTGGCGGCTACACCGGGTCCACCATTCGGATAGCGACATGGATCTTTCGACCTTTTTCCGCTCGCACCCGGCCGATGTGATGGTGATCCTTGCGATCAAATACGCGCTGATCCTGTCGCTGGGGCTGCACCCGGCGGCACTGGCGTTGCACGGCCTGGGCAAGCAGCTGACCATGTCGTTCGGACACGCCAACATCCGCCCAAACCCAAGGCTGAGCCGGATTGTTTCGCTGCTGTTCGTCTCGCCAGCGTTTCACCAGTTCCACCATTCGGCCTGGCGCCCCGAGACCGACAGTAATTTCGGTGAAGTCCTGACGATTTGGGACCGGCTGTTTGGCAGCACCGGTCGGGTCGAGGGAACAGTCGAGCGCTACGGTCTGGGCGACGCCTACGACACTGATTCGGCAAGCCTCGCCGCGCAGCTGAAGCTGCCTTTCATTTCGCGTTGACGAAAAAAGGAGCCGGCCGACCCGCCGCAACCCGTTGTGGCTGCTTCCTTCCGGACCTGACCAGGTTGGCGAGCGCAAACGTCCGACCGACTCCCGGCGGCGCATATGGCGGCGCTGTCGCGTTTGCGCAAGCCTGAGGTGGCGAATCGGCATATCTTGAGTTCGACTCGCTCGAAATGGGGGCAGTCGAAACGGCCAGTTCCCTGCGGATTGGTCAAGGAGCGGGTGTTGCAGGCGCCTACAGCGCGACCCGGGCGAACTGCGATGCCCGCTCCGATTTTTTGTCTTTTCAGGTGCGCTGATCGCCTCCGCGATCAGCTTGCAACACCAGCCCGCTCCCCCGGCCCGACCACCCACAGGGTACCATGTCACGGGTGGTCGGGGCGCCCCGACAAAACGTCCCCCGGACGTTTTGCGACTTCGGATTACGGGAGCGGGCTGGTGTTGCAAGGACAGGCGGATGCCTGTCCGCACCGGCGTCAGCCTTAACTAGCGGAAATTATCGGCGTAAGTCTGGATCTTGAGCTTGCGCGGCGGAGCGGTATGCACTTCGGCTTCAATCCCATGCTTCGTGGCATAGGCCTGCGCAGCCTCGGCGCTGGAGAACTTGAGCTGCACTTGCGCCTGGGTATCGCCCGAACCAGCCCAGCCCATCAACGGATCGGCCAGCCGCGCTTCGGCGGGGACGAAATCGAGGATCCATTCGCCAAGCCCGGCCCTGCCGGACTGCATGGCGTTCTTCGGGCGCTGGTAGATGCGTGCGGGCATGGCAAGCCTTTGCTGCAATTCGCTGAAGGAATCAAGCAACCGCCACCAGAGCGGCCAGAACCTATTTAGGGACAGTCCCTAATTAGCGCCCTAGCGCCGCTCGAACGCGTTCTTGGTCTTGAGGCTCGGCGCCTCGGTCCACGGCTGGTCGGGCCAGCGGTGCTTGGGATAGCGGCCTTTCATGTCGCGCTGGACGTCCTTCCACGATCCGCGCCAGAAGCCAGGCAGGTCGCGGGTGGTCTGCAAGGGTTTTCCGCCCGGATCGGTCAGCTTGAGCAGCAAGGGCTGCGGCGGCTTGCCAAAAGCGGGCTGCGTATCGAGCCCGAACAGCGCCTGCACGCGAAGTTCCACCGAAGGCCCGCCGGGATCGTCATAGTCGATCGCGTGGCTGGTTCCGGCGGGAGAGCTGAACTGCGCCGGAGCGAGCCTGTCCAGCGCCTGTTGCGCGGGATAGTCGAGCCGCGCGCGCAAAGCCTCGTGCAGCTTTGCCGGATCAAGCTGGTCGAGCCGCCGGGTCAGCCGCGGCCCCAGCCAGTCGTCCAGATCGGCGCGCAAGGCCTCGTCGCCAAGCGCCTCGACCCCGGCATAACGGGCGCGGCGCAGCAGCGCGTGACTGGCCTTGGATAGCGGCAGCAGGTCAAGCCCATCGGCGCGAAGTTTCTCCACCAGGAAGGCGCGGATCGCCTGCGGATCGGGCGACGCATTGCTCCCCCGCGCCAGGGTGATCGCGCCAAGGCGGCTTTCGAGCAGCGCCTCGACCCGCGCCTCCTCGGCGATCCACCGCAGCGTTTGGTGACGCGCGATCCGATGCGCCAGCCAGGTGGTGACCTCACTCTCCTCCAGCGCAATCGCCCCAGTGATCCGCGCGCCCTTGGCGTCACCTTGTGCTTCCCCAACCGCCAGCCATTCGGCGCGGGCCAGCGCCGAGGCGGGATCGAGCCTGAGGCCCCTGCCCCCGGCAGTCAGCCAGCTTTCGCCCGACGAATCGCGGCGGCGGGCGAGGTTGTCCGGATAGGCTTCGGCGAGAAGAACTCCGAGGGGTGGTTCATCGGCGCATTCAGGCGTGACCAATCCCTGCGCCAGCTTCTCCCACCGCCCCGCCAATTTCCGCGACGTATCCGCCCGGCCAGAGCGGTCGGAATTCCACCGATCAAGCCGCAAGGCGAGGTCTTCGCCCCGCCCGCCAAGCCCGCGTTCCTGCAGCAACAGCACCAACTTTGCTGCACTTTGCGCCGCACCATGCTGCGCAGCATAAAGCAGCATGTGCGCCAGCGCCGGCTCCATCGGCAGGCGAGCCATGTTGCGGCCATGCTGCGTGATCCGGCCTGCAGCATCGAGCGCGGTAAGTGCTTGTAACGAAGCCGTTGCTGCAGCCAATGCGGCGGCGGGCGGGGGATCGAGCCAGGGCAATGCCGCAGGCTCCGCTGCACCCCACTGCGCCAGGCTAAGCAGCAGCGGCGCGAGGTCGGAAGTCAACATTTCGGGTGGATCAAATGCTGCACGCCCGGCATGGCTGGCTTCTTCCCACAAGCGGAAGGCCACCCCCGGCCCTTGCCGTGCCGCACGGCCCGCGCGCTGGGCGGCGGCAGCTTGCGAAGCGCGGTGGGTGACCAGCCGCGTCACCCCCGCCGCCTTGTCGAATTCCGCGCGGCGCGAGAGCCCGGCATCGACCACCACCGAAACTCCGTCGAGCGTCAGCGAGGTCTCGGCAATCGCCGTCGCCAATACGATCCGCCGCCGCCCTTCGGGATCGCGCTTGATCGCCGCGCGCTGGGCGGCAGGTTCGCATTGGCCGTGGAGCGGGAGGATCAAAGCGCCGGGTAGCTTGTCGGCCAACCGTTCGCGGGTCCGCTCGATCTCGCCCACGCCGGGCAGGAAGGCCAGCACATCGCCGGTCTCCTCCCGCCAGGCGGTGAGCACCGCGCTGGTCATCGCATCCTCGAGCCTGAGTTCGGGCCGCGCGCCCAGCCAGCGGATCGCCAGCGGATGCGCCTTGCCCTCGCTTTCGATCACCGGAGCCCCATGACCATCTGGGCCCAGCAGGTCGGCAAAGCGGGTGCCGTCGATCGTCGCGCTCATCACCACCAACCGCAGGTCTTCGCGCAGCACGCTTTGGCTCTCGATCGCCAGCGCCAGGCCAAGATCGCTGTCGAGGTGGCGCTCGTGCGCTTCGTCGAACAGCACCGCCGACACGCCCTTGAGTTCGGGGTCGCCCAAAACGGTGGCGACGAAGATCGCTTCGGTCATCACCAGCACGCGGGTCTTTGCGCTGCGTTTGCTGTCGAGCCGGGTGAGATAGCCGATGGTCTCCCCCACCGCCTCGCCCAGCAATTCAGCCATCCGCTCGGCCGCGGCGCGCGCGGCGACCCGGCGGGGGCTGAGTACGATCACACTGCCGTTGCACCACGGCTCGTCCAGCAGGGCCGAGGCCACCGCGGTGGTCTTGCCCGCGCCGGGCGGTGCGATCAGCACCGCCGAGCTACCGACGCGCAAGGCGGCGAGCAGTTGCGGTAGAACCGAGTGGATCGGAAGCGGGCTCACATCTGGCCCATAGGGGCTGGCGCCAATTCGCGAAAGGTCAGCCGGGCTTAACCGGAGCAGGAACCGGATCAGGCAGCGGTGCGGCAGGCGGAGCAGGCGCGGTGGGTGCGGGTGCCGGCGTCTCGCTCGCCGATCCGTTCAGCTGGTCCTTGCACTGTTCGGGCACTTCCGGCCCGTTGCCGCGCCCATGCAGCGCGTCGATCTCGGCCTTGCGTTTCTTGAGGTAATAGGCCCGGGTCGCGGCATAGGGATCGTCGGCGGCCTGCAGCGCCTTGATCTGGCAGTCGAATTCAACCCGGCGGTCGAGCGAGCGGATCGTCCCGTTGGGCAGGGTGTAGTAGAGCTTGTTGAATGGCGCGCCGATCCCCATCGGCAGCACCAGACCATCCACCGCCCCGCCGACAACATCGCGCAGCGAGGTCGATCCGACGAACGGCAGGTAGAGGTAGGGCCCCGGCCCGACCCCGTAATAGCCCAGTGTGTTGGCAAAGCCGTTGCGGCGATGCGGCAGGTTGAACGGCTTGCCCTTGGCAACATCGATCAGTCCGCCCAGCCCAAGCGTCGAGTTGATCCCGAACCGGCCCAAGGTCTCCGCGGCCTTGCCCGGCTTGAGCTGAAGCAGGAAATTGATCGCGACCACCGGCTCGCCCAGGTTGCGGATGAAATTGTGCAAGCCAGCGCGCGCGGGCTTGGGCAGCAGCTTCTTGTATGTTTCGGCAGCGGGGCCAACCAGCTTGTTGTCGACGGCCTGGGTCACTTCGAAACTGGTCTGGTTGACCGCCTGGACCGGATCACTCTTGGTCCGCGCGGTGACGGTGATCGCCTGCCCCTCTGGCGCGGGCGCCTGTTCCTGCTCGGCCGCTACGGGCGCAGCAACCGGCACCGGCTCGACCGGCGTTGGCGCGGCTTCAACCGGCTGTCCGCTGGCCCAGACCAGTGCGGCCGCATTCAACACTATGCCCAAGCCAGTCTCCCGTTTCCTTTGCGCCAAATTGCTCGCAATCGAATGACTTGCCGCAAAGCGCGATGCGGCTAGCCGAACTTTGCCTGCGGCCAATGTCACCCCATCGGGTAGCGGATTTCCTTCGAGACCCGGTTAATCGCCTTCATCACCTCGGTGGAGAGCACGAGGTCCTTGGCGGCAAAGATTGAAGCCAGCTGGTCTTCCTTGCTAACCCCGACAATCGTCGAGGCAACGAAATCGTGCTGCTTCGACCAGGCGACTGCCATCGCGACCGGATCAATCCCGGCCTCTTTCGCAATCTCATGGAACCGCGCGGTCGAAGCGAGCGAACGTTCGTTGACAAACCGCTTGCCCATATCGGCCTGACGACCTTCCATCGCGAGATACTTGCTGAACCGCGCGCCTTCGGGCCGGGCACCATCGTTGTACTTGCCCGACAGCACCCCGCCAGCGATCGGCGAATAAGGAATCAGGCTGACCCCTTCCATCCGGCAGACCTGCGCCAGTTCATCCTCGAAGCGGCGGTTGTTGAGGCTGAAATTGTTCTGGATCGTGTGATAGCGCGCGGTGCCCAGCCGCCCGGCCGCCTCAATCGATTTCATCAGTCCCCAGCTGGTCTCGTTCGAGCAGCCCAGCACCCGTACTTTGCCTTGGCGGACCAGCTCGTCGAGCACTTCCATCGTCTCGTCATAGGGCAGCTCGTGGTCGGGCCAGTGGGTCTGATAGAGGTCGATGTAATCTGTGCCGAGCTTCTGCAGGCTGTCCTCTACCGCGACCATGATATTGCGCCGGTCAAGCGCGGTCATCCCTTCGCGTTTGGGGCTGCGGAACCAGACATGGCTGGGGCCGGAAACCTTGGTGGCGAGTACGATCGCATCGCGCGGCTTGGTCTTGAGCCACATGCCGACGATTTCCTCGGTCCGCCCCACCCATTTGGAATCGGGCGGCACCGGATAACCTTCGGCGGTATCGTAGAAATCGATGCCTTCATCGAAACACTTGTCGAGGATCCTGATCGAAGTCGCTTCATCGACCTGGCTGCCGAAAGTCATCGTGCCCATGCAGATGTCGGACACGACAATCGCGCTCTTGCCCAAACGGCGACGTTCCATGCGGCTTTGCTCCCGGAAATACTGGTTTCGTTTCGAAACGGGAGTGGCGGTTTGGTGGGGGGCGGTCAAGGGGGGATGGATTTGGGTGAGACGGTTGGCGAAGAATGGTTCAAGCAGAGACGTTGCGCCGAGCCGAAGGCTCAATCTGTGAATCGACCGAGCAAGCTGAATCCAACGTTGCTGAGACAAGCGGCTTCGCCGCAAACGCGGCTCCTCCGCGTCTCCACTTGCTTCTCCGCGTCTCTGCGTGAACCAACCCCAGCCAGCCGCCAAGACTCCCCACCCCTGTATGGGGAACCCTTGGCCAGCTGCCCTTGCTATCAGGCTGCGACCAGCTGGTCCGCGCGGTGTTGAGCGCGGCGGCGTTGGGCGCGGTCTTGCTGCGACCAGGCGACGCGAAGCCCGCGCACCCCGGCCCGGTCCATCGCGTGCTGCCAGGAATAGAATTCCTCCAGGCTCAGGTTGTAGCGGTGCATCACCTCGTCGAGGCTCATCAGGCCGCTCTGCACCGCAGCCACCACTTGCGCCTTGCGGCTTGCCACCCAGCGCGTGGTGTTGGGCGGCGGCAGATTGTCGCGGGTCAGAATTTCGCTGTGCGGACCAATGATCCGAAGCGGGCGGGAATTAGTATATTCAATCATCTTACGGCCCTTCGTTTTGTCTCCAAACGAATGACCCCCAAAGCCCGATCAGATAGCGCCGGGCGTGGTTAAATTTGGCTGAATCGCCCGCTCGGCTCATCGCGCGAATGGGGCCGTGATCGGTGAGATGTGGCGCGGCGGGGACGAGCGGTTCCGCTTGCAAGTTTCGCCCCCGCCCGGCAATCGCCACCTCATGCGCATCGCACTTTACCAACCCGAAATCCCCGGCAACGTCGGTGCCGTGCTGCGGCTGGGCGCGTGCCTTGGCACGGGCGTGGATCTGATCGAGCCGATGGGCTTCCCCTGGAACGATCGCCGCGTCCGCCGTGCAGCGATGGACTATATCGACCATGTCGAGTTCACCCGCCATGCCGGGTTCGAAGCGTTTCGCGAGACCATTGGGGACGCAAGGCTGGTGCTGTTCACCACCAAGGCGGTGCATTCGGCCTACCAGTTCGAATTCAGGCCCGACGATGTCCTGCTGTTCGGCAAGGAAAGCGCAGGCATTCCGGCGGCGATGGCCGGGGTCTGCGATGCAAGGGTGCGCCTGCCGATGCGAGACGAAGTGCGCTCGATGAACCTGGCGACCTCCGCGGCACTGGCGCTGGGCGAGGCGTTAAGGCAGGTGAAGGGACTACCGGGCTAAGCCCGCCGCGTCACCGCAAACTCGGCTGCTTCGGCCATCGCTGCCCGTGCTTCATTGGCCGGGAAACCCGCGATCGCGTCGATTGCGCGCTGGGCGAAGTGGCGGGCGCGGTCGCGGGTGGCGCTGACGGCGTCGTGGCGACCGATCAGGCGCACGGCATGGGCCAGGTCCGCGTCCGAACTACGGTGGCCCTGGATCGCATCGCGCCAGAATGCGCGCTCGGTGTCGTTGCCGCGGGCATAGGCCAGGATCACCGGCAGGGTCATCTTGCCCTCGCGGAAATCGTCACCCTTGCCCTTGCCCATTTCTAAGGCATCGGAATCGTAGTCCATCGCATCGTCGACCAGCTGGAAGGCGATGCCGAGGTTGCGGCCATAGTCTTCCAGCGCGCGTTCCTCGGCCTCGCTCTTTTCGGCGACGACCGCAGCGATCCGGGTAGCAGCGGCAAACAGCGCGGCAGTCTTGGCGCCGATGATACCAAGGTAGCGTTCCTCGCTGGTTTCGATCTGGCGCGCGGCGGTCAGCTGATCGACCTCGCCTTCCGAAATCACCGAGCTGGCGCCCGAAAGGATCTTGAGCACCTTCAAGGAGCCGTCCTCGACCATCAGCTCAAAGCTGCGGGTGAACAGGAAGTCGCCGACCAGCACGGTGGCTGGATTGCCGAAGATCAGGTTGGCGGCAGCCTTGCCCCGGCGCATCTCGCTGCCATCGACCACATCGTCGTGGAGCAAGGTGGCGGTGTGGATGAATTCGACCGCGGCGGCGAGCTTGTGATGCCGGGTGCCGCCATAATCGAGCAGCGCCGCGCCCGCGAGGGTGAGCATCGGGCGCATCCGCTTGCCCCCGCCGGCGATCAGGTGACCGGCCAGCGCCGGGATCAGCGGGATTTCGCTTTGCATGCGCTCAAGGATCACCTGGTTGACCGCGTTCATGCCGCTCGCGGTCAAGGCCATGATCGGGGCCAGCGAGGGTTCGCTGGCGCGTGGGCGAAGGGAGATTACGTCGGCGCTCATGGTGTGGCCGCCTTGCTGACTCTTGCACCAATGCGCAAGTGCAAAGCGGGTAATGGCATTGCGCAAAATTGCATGCTAGCGACCGATTCATGTCCGAAGCTCAAGCAGACCCCGTCCTTGCCGGATACCGCGCCTCGATCGACAATATCGACGCCGCGCTGATCCACATCCTCGCCGAACGCTTTCGCATCACCAAGGCGGTGGGGGCCTACAAGGCCGAGAATGCCCTGCCTGCCAGCGACGCGGCCCGCGAGGATCGGCAGATCGCCCGGCTGCGCAGGTTGGCCGAAGACGCCCAATTGGACCCGGAATTCTCGGAAAAGTTCCTGCGTTTCATCATCCAGGAAGTGATCCGCCACCATGAACAGGCGGCGGAGGGAAAGTAGGTGGATCTAACGATCCAGCAGCATCACGAAGACACGTAGCGGCACAATCTGAGTGTTGCCGTGTCGCCCAAGCGCCAACAAGTCAGCCTTGTCGCCGGTTACCAGAAAATCTGCGCTGCCCGCTTGCGCCAGGGCCAGAAGATAATTGTCCGCCGGGTCCTTGCTGCGGTCCACCGCCGGAAGTCGATCAAACTGCACTGCAAGCTTGCGCATCCGCAGGACCAATTTCCCGGCTTGCGGAGCGGACAGCCGGGCCGCGATCTTTGGATATCGCGAAACCCGCCGAAACTCTTCGAACTGTTGCTCGCAGGTCAGCAGATCGAACTGTCCGGATTCCCAGGCACCCAGCAGGGACGCCGAAACTGAATTCGGGTCGAACAGCGCGCTGATCAGGATGTTGGTATCAAGGATCGCGATCATAAGCTTCGGGATTTGCCCGAACCGCTGCCACGGCCTCGTCAACCAGTGCTTCGATCGCTGCCGAGTTCAGATCCTCGAAAGCGCTACGAACGTCGGTAAGAGCCGAATGAAACAACCGCCAGCGAACTGCCTGTTCGATAAATTTCGACAGGTCGCCCTTCTTCATCCCCTGGCTGGCCAGGTAGGTACGCAGATCGATATCGGTGTCCTTGTCTACGATCACCGTCCAGCGGACCGATTCATCACCCACGTGGCATCTCCATTTGTGTACTTAAGCGTTTATCAGCTTATGCACACAAATTCAACCCGCCCGCGGCAGCCTCAGTTTGACCAGCAGTCCGCCGAGGTCCTCGCTCTCGTCCAATGTCACGCCGCCGCCGTAAATCTCCGCCACATCGCGAACGATCGCCAGGCCCAGGCCGGTACCTGGCTTGCCGGTATCGAGCCGGGCGCCGCGATCGAAGATGCGCCCTCGCTCCTCCTCTGGAATGCCCAGGCCGTCGTCTTCAACCCAGATCTCGCACCAGTCGGACTCTGATGTCGGATCGAGCGTGACGAAGACCGAACCGCCGCCGTATTTGGCCGCGTTCTCGATCAGGTTGCCCAGAATCTCGTCGAGGTCCTGACGTTCGATCGCGACCAAGGCCGCACGGTTGCCGTCAAGGTCGAAGCGGGCCTTGTCATAAAGCACGGTGACCGCGCGCAGCACCGCCTCGACACTCTCACCGACCGAGGCGCGGGCCTGACCGACCGCACGGCGGCCGACCGCGCGGGCGCGGGCCAAGTGGTGATCGACCTGGCGGCGCATCACCGCCGCCTCGCGGATCACGGTGTCGGCCAGGTCGGGCGCGTGGGCCGTGGCGGCGTTCATCACCACGGTCAGCGGGGTCTTGAGCGCATGGGCCAGGTTGCCGGCATGGGTCCGCGCCTCTTCGGCCTGCTTCTGGGTATGAGCGAGCAGCGCATTGAGCTCCTGGACCAGCGGCTGGACTTCGAGCGGCAGCGGCTCGGACACCCGGTTGGTTCCTGCGCTGCGCATCTTCTGGATCGCGCGCTGCACCCCGCGCAAGGGTCCGAGGCCGTACCAGGCCTGCAAGGCCGCCATGACCAGCAAGCCAAGGCCCAGAACCGCAAAGCTACGGAACAAGATCCGGCGCACCCGGGCGATCTGTTCATCGAGGTTCGCACGCTTCTCAGCCACCGAGAACCACCAGACCGTATCGCTGCCCGGCAGGGTCACCGAGCGTTCCATCACCCGCAGCGTTTCACTGGGGAACTGGCGGCTGTCGTAAGTGTGCGCGTCCTTGTCAAAATGCCCCTGCTGGACGTTGAGCGAACGGTCCCACAGCGAACGCGAAGGAAAATCCTCGTGCCCCTCGCCACGGATCTGCCAGTAGAGTCCGCTGTTCGGCTCAAGCAGGCGCTGGTCGCCAAGCGGGCGGTTCAGGAACACCTCGCCATCCAGTCCAACTTCGGCCGAGGCCATCATGCCGTTGAGCATGTAGCTCAATTGTGAATCGAAATTGCGGGTAACCAGTCCCGTGAGCGTTCGATCCAGCGCGACCCCACCGCCCAGCAGCAGCACGCTGATCCAGCCGGCAGCGATCAGCATCATCCGGCGCGAGAGCGAACCGGTGTGGGGAGCTGCGCCTTGGGCGGGCGTGGCTGGGGACGCCTCGCTCACAAGCTACGCTTAGCCGCGGCTTCCGGCCGCCGGATCGTCGAGGCTGTAGCCAAGTCCGCGGATCGTGGTGATCACATCGGCGCCCAGCTTCTTGCGGATGCGGGTCACGAAAACCTCAATGGTATTCGAATCCCGATCGAAATCCTGGTCATAGATGTGCTCGATCAGCTCGGTCCGGCTGACCACCTTGCCTTTGTGGTGGAGCAGATAGGAGAGCAGTTTGTACTCCTGCGCGGTCAGCTTGACCGGCTCGCCGCTGAGCGTGACCCGGCCCGAGCGGGTGTCCAGCCGGACCTCGCCGGCAATCAGCTCACTCGAGGTATTGCCCGAGGCGCGGCGGATCAGCGCGCGCAGGCGGGCAATGAGTTCCTCGGTCTGGAACGGCTTGGCCAGGTAATCGTCGGCCCCGGCATCGAGCCCGGCGACCTTGTCCGACCAGCTGTCGCGTGCAGTCAGCACCAGCACCGGGAACTTGCGGCCTTCCTTGCGCCACATGCCCAGCACGGTCAGCCCGTCGATCTCGGGCAGGCCGAGGTCGAGGATCACAGCGTCGTATTCCTCGGTCGAGCCCATGAAGTGCCCGTCCTCGCCATCGACCGACAGGTCGACCGCATAGCCATTGGCTTCAAGCGTGTTTTTCAATTGCTTGCCGAGGGTCGGTTCATCCTCGACGATTAGGATGCGCATGTGCAAATTTCCCCAAAAGTCTGCTGGTTTCAAATGGGCCGAAAGGCCCGTAGCGTCAAGCCGCGCTCACCGCTTCTGGCGGATCGTCTCGCCGCTGCGCGCATCGACATCGACGAAGATGACGTGCCCGTCGCGGATGAACTTCAGCCGATAGGCCATCGCCACCGGATCGTATTCGAATCCGAGGTATTGCGCGCCGCGCATTGCCGGGATCACGCGTCCCTCAATCTCACGGATCGGGCGGATATTGCCTGCGCGCAGCTCCTTGCGGGCCTGGTTTTGGGCAGTGCCGCCAGGATCGGCCTGGACCGGCAGCGCCGGGGCGGCGAGCAGGAGGATCAGCAGGGGGGCAAGTGTCTTCATGGTGATCCGGGCAATAGGCCGGGCGGATTGAACGCGGTGTGAATGGCTTAGCTGGCTTTCAGCAAGGCGATGTAGCGTTGGCGCAGCTCGGTGGTGATCGTGCCCGGACCGCCGTTGCCGATCGGCTTGCCGTCGACCTCGACCACCGGGGTAACCAGCGCCCCAGCCGAGGAGATGAAGGCTTCGCGCGCGGCAAACAGCTCTTCGGGTGTGAACGGACGCTCTTCCACCTCCACCCCCATCGCCCGCGCGATTTCCAGCGTGCTAATCCGGGTCACCCCCGGCAGCACGCCATGATCGACAGGGTGCGAGACGAGCACGCCGCGCGCATCGATGATGTGGGCGTTGGCACTGGTTGCCTCGGTGACAACCCCGTCCTCGATGAACCAGGCATCGTCATAGCCTGCATCACGCGCAGCTTCCTTGGCCAACACCGAATAGAGCAGCTGGGTGGTCTTGGCCGACCGCATGGCCCAGCGGCCGTCGGGGTGGAGCATGATTCTCAGGCCCCTGCTCGCCGCTGGATTGTCGATCAGCGCCGCTTGCTGGGTGAAGGCAAAGCGGGTCGCCGGGACCGGCTCGAGCGGGGTCAGAAAATCGCGATCGACCGGCGTCCCGCCGGTAACTTGCAGATAGACGCGCCCTTCGATGAGGTCATTTCGGGCTATCAGTTCGGCAATCACACAGGGCCAATCGGTATCGTCGGCGATCCGCGCTGTCGCCATGCTCCGCGCCAGCCGCGCGGCGTGATGCGGCCAATTGCAGGATCGGCCGCCGATCACCGGGGTCACTTCATAGACCCCCTGCCCAAACAGCAAGGCGCGATCGAAGATCGAGACCTTCGCTTCGGTTTCGGGGACAAATTCACCGTTGAGCCAGACTGTACGCATATGCGCTGCTTTCTGTCGGCTTGCGCGGCTTGTCAACTTGGGCCGCTGCCCCTAGGTGCCGCGCACTATGGCCGCCGCACCGATCCTTGCCTGGGAAGAAATGAGCCTGATCCAGGGTTCGGGCTGGCTGTTCCAGGGCCTGGACCTGTTCATTGGACCGCGCGACCGGCTGGCGCTGATCGGGCGCAACGGCGCGGGCAAGACCACATTGCTGCGGCTGATCGCGGGCGAGATCGAGGCTGACAAGGGCCGCCGCTCGGTCCAGCCGGGCACCAAGATCGTGATGCTGGAACAGGACCCATTCTTCACCGGCTATGCCACGCTGATGGACTTTGCACTGCATGGGCCTGACGCCCCGCAGCAGCATGAAGTCGAAGCCATCGCCGGCCAGCTGGGGATCGACATGAGCCGTCCGGCCGACAGCGCATCGGGCGGCGAGCGGCGCCGCGCCGCGCTGGCCCGGGCGCTGGCCAGCGAGCCCGACCTGCTGCTGCTCGACGAGCCAACCAACCACCTCGATCTCGCCGCGATCGACTGGCTGGAAGATTGGCTGAGCCGCTACAAAGGTGCGTTCGTGGCGATCAGCCACGACCGGACTTTCCTGGAACGATTGACCAAGGCGACGCTGTGGCTCGACCGCGGGGCGATCCGCCGCAAGGAGATCGGTTTTGGTGGGTACGAGGCCTGGATGGAACAGATCTACGCCGAAGAAGCCCGCGCCGCCGACAAGCTTGACGCCAAGCTCAAGATTGAGGCCCACTGGCTCGAACGCGGGGTCACCGCGCGGCGCAAGCGCAACCAGGGCCGGCTGGAGAAACTGTGGGAAATGCGCGCCCAGCGTGCCGCGATGCTCAGCCCGCAAGGCGCGGCCAAGCTAGCGCTGGGTACTGATGATGTGAAGACCAAGGCGGTGATCGTAGCGGACAAGGTCGGCAAGAAATTCGGCGAGCGCACGATCATCAAGGACTTTACCTTGCGGATCACCCGCGGCGACCGGATCGGTGTGGTCGGCGCGAATGGGGCGGGCAAGACCACGCTGCTCAAGCTGCTGACCGGCGAACTGGCACCCGATCAGGGCACCATCACGCTTGCCAGGACCCTGGACGGCGTGGTGATCGACCAGCAGCGCAGCCTGATGAGCGCCGACAAGCGCGTGCGCGACGTGCTGGCCGAAGGCGGCGACTGGATCGACGTGCGCGGGATCCGCAAGCACATCCAGGGCTACCTCAAGGACTTCCTGTTCGATCCCGGGCTGGTTGACACCAAAGTTGGCACGCTTTCGGGCGGCGAGCGCAGCCGGCTGCTGCTGGCCCGCGAATTCGCCCGCAAATCGAACCTGCTGGTGCTCGACGAGCCGACCAACGACCTCGACCTCGAAACGCTCGACCTGCTCCAGGAAGTGATCGCCGACTATGACGGCACCGTGCTGATCGTCAGCCACGACCGTGACTTTCTGGACCGTACCGTGACGATCACCCTCGGGCTCGATGGCAGCGGCAAAGTCGACATTGTCGCGGGCGGTTATGCCGACTGG
>JANPMA010000134.1:0-3305 GCA_031422595.1 Novosphingobium sp.
CGCTATGCCGACAGCAAGATCGACTTCGACGGCTTCCCGCCGCCGTTTTACGCCTTCGCCGATACCCCCGAATACCAGACCACCAAGCAGGGCTCGGGCCGGCTGGGCATGGAATATTCCGCAGGCAGTCTGCAGCTCAGCAGCGGTGTTGCGCTGTCCGACACGCGACGCGCCTATTTCGACCCGACCTATGGCTCGGCCCCCAATTTCGAGACCGAAGGCCGCTCGGTTCACGCCGATCTCAAGGGCCGTGCAGATCTGGCTGACAGCGTCACGCTCGATTTCGGCAGCGATGCCGACTGGGCCCGGTTTTCGACCACGTTCGATCCGCGCCAGACCGCCCGGATCCTGGGCGCGCACATGCTGCTGGGCTATCACAGCGGGCGTCTCAACCTGACCGGCGGGGCACGCCTGGATGATCACGACCGCTTTGGCAGCCATTGGACCTTCGGGGCCAACGGCAGCTTTGAACTGGCCGAGGGCCTGCGTCTGCGCGCTTCGTGGGGGCAGGGTTTCAAGGCCCCGACGCTCAACCAGCTCTATGGTTTCGGCGGGAATACCGCACTGAAGCCGGAAGAAAGCGAAGCTTATGATGCCGGGCTGGACTACACCACCAGCGATGGTTCGTTGAAGCTCGGCGCGACCCTGTTCCGCCGCGACAGCACCAACCTGATCGACTATGTTTTCCCGGCCGGCTACTTCAACATCGGTCGCACCCGTGCGCAGGGGTTTGAACTGGAAGGCCAAATCAATCCGACCGAGCGGTTCACGATGCGCACCGCCTTCACCTATCTCGATACCACCAACCGGATCACCGGCCGCCAACTCGCGCGCCGGCCCAGCCAGACGCTGAGTGCGTCGTTCGACTGGCGCACGCCGCTGAACGACCTGGCCTTGGGCGCGGACTTCCGGCTGGTCGGCGACCGGTTCGACAATGCCTCGAACTCGGTGCCGCTCGATGGCTATGCGCTGGTGACGCTGCGGGCGAGCATGCCGCTGGGTGAGCATTTCGAGCTGTTCGGCCGCGTCGAGAATGTGACCGACGAGAGCTATCAGACGGTGGCTGGTTACGGCAGCTATGGCCGCTCGGTTTACGGCGGGGTTCGCCTGAAGTGGTGATTGAGGGATCGCGCCTTTTCAAGCCCCTCCTCTTCAGGGGAGGGGTTGGGGGTGGGGGCTGTCCCCACTCGCGACATTGCGTGAAACCGACAACCCCCACCCCAACCCCTCCTCTTCAGGGGAGGGGCTTTGGTTTGATTCCTCTCCTCCCGCTCCTCCTCGCCGCCTGCGCTCCCGCAAACGCGCCGGCTACGCGCGGCCCCACCATCGTCAGCATGAACCCCTGCACCGATGCGATCCTGGCCGAAGTGGCCGATCCCGATCAACTGCTGGCGATCTCCGCCTACAGCCAGGACCCGGCCTCCAGCTCGATGGATCTGGCCAAAGCGCGTTCGATGCGCGCGGTCAGCGGGACGGTCGAGGAAGTGGCTGCGCTACGCCCGCAAGTGGTGGTCGCCAGCACTTTCGAAGCCCCAGCGACCGCAGCGGCGTTAAAACGGCTGGGCTTCCGGCTGGAGCAGTTCGGGCTGGCCGCCACGGTTGAAGACAGTCTCGCCCAGGTCCGCGCGCTGGCCCGGATCGCCGGTCATCCTGAACGCGGCGAGGCGCTGGTGGCGCGGATCGAAAGCTCGCTGGCTATGGCGCGCACCGATGGCCCGCCAATCGCGGCAGTCGTCTGGCAATCGGGCGGGATCGTGCCGGGACAGGGCACCCTGATCACCGATCTTTTGACCCGCACCGGCTTCGTCAACGCCGCCGCCCAGCGCGGGCTGCGCCAGGCCGATACGCTGCCGCTGGAAGCGATGCTGATCGCCCCGCCACGGGTGATCCTGGCGGCGGGCAATCGCCATTCGGAAGAAGACCGGCTGCTGCGCCACCCGGCGCTGGCCGCGCTCAAGCATACCCGGCGCGAGCGGCTCGACCCGCTGCTGCTGTGGTGCGGCGGGCCCAGCATCCCGCGCACCGTGGCGCGGCTGGCCCAGGTGAGGCGCGGCCTGTCACCCGATAAGCCCCTCCCCTTCAGGGGAGGGGTTGGGGTGGGGGTTGTCGTACACCGCTACGCTGCTGCAAACCGACAAACCCCACCCCCAGCCCCTCCCCTGAAGGGGAGGGGCTTAAGATGACCCGCCCGATTCCCCTCCTGCTGCTCGCCCTGCTTATCGCGGCCCCGCTGTCGCTGCTGGCCGGCCGGGTCTGGCTCGATCCCTTCGCGCAGCCTGTCCCCAACGCGCTGATAATCCTGACCGAACTGCGCCTGCCGCGCGCCGTTCTGGCGCTTGTGCTGGGCGCGGGCCTCGGCGCGGCGGGGGCGGCGATGCAGGGCTATCTGCGCAATCCGCTGGCCGATCCCGGGCTGTTCGGGATTGCGCCGGGCGCGGCGCTGGGCGCGGTGTTGAGCTTCTGGACCGGCCTGGCCGGCACGCCCTGGGTGCTGCCGCTGTTCGCGCTGCTGGGTGCGGGCGGGGCGATGGCCTTGCTGGGGCTGATCGCCGGACGGACCGGATCGGCGCTGCTGTTCACTTTGGCCGGGATGATCATCGCCAGCCTGGCCGGGGCCTTGATGAGCCTGGCGATCAGCCTGTCGCCCACGCCCTTTGCGATGAGCGAGATCGTCACCTGGCTGATGGGCGCGCTGGCCGACCGATCCTGGCGCGAGGTGTGGTTCGCCGCGCCGCTGACCCTGGCCGGGATCGCGCTGCTGCTGCGCGCCGCACGCTCGCTCGATGCACTGACGCTGGGTGAGGCCGCGGCGCGCTCGCTGGGGGTCGACCCGCGCCGCCTGCAATGGCTGATGATCGGCGGGGTCGGGCTGACCGTCGGTGCAGGGGTGGCGGCGGCGGGGATCATCGGCTTTGTCGGGCTGATCGTGCCGCACCTGCTGCGGCGTTACACCGATGGGCGGCCCTCGCAGCTGATCGTGCCCAGCGCGCTGGCCGGGGCCTTGCTGCTGCTGGTCGCGGATGTGCTGTGCCGGGTGCTGCCGCTGCAAAGCGAGCTTCGCCTCGGCATTGCGCTGTCGCTGCTGGGCGCGCCGTTCTTCCTCGCGCTGCTGCTGAGGATGCGGAGGGACTTGGCATGAGCCTTGTTGCCCGCGACCTTCGCCTCGCGCTGCGCCTCAATGGCGTCTCGCTGAACTTGCACCAGGGCGAGGTTACCGCGATTTGCGGACCCAACGGGGCGGGCAAGTCCAGTCTGCTGACCAGCCTGGCCGGTCTCGTCCCGCTGGCCAGCGGCGAGGTTCGGCT
>JANPMA010000135.1:0-25941 GCA_031422595.1 Novosphingobium sp.
GTCGCCGCCCGAACGGTCGGCATAACCGGCCAGCATGATCGGCACAGAAGCGCAGTTGCCATAGGCGGTAACAGCACTGTCAAGGATCGAAGCCGCTTCAGGTGTGATGTCCGACTTATCCCAGTCGAAGAACACGATGTACGGGCCCTTGTTGCACGGCGGCGGCGGCGGCGGAGGAACTGGCTCCGGCGGCGGCGGCGGCGGCGGGGGAGGCGGAGGCGGCGGCGGCGGCGGCGGCGGTGCGACCGCGCCACCGAAGTTGAAGCCGAAGGTCATCATCAACGAATGTGACCGCCAGCGTGTTTGCACGGCACGACCACCGCTATCAACCAGATCGATGTTGTCGACATTGAGGAAGCGGTACTTCAGGCCAAGATCGACGACCCGGTTTACCGGGTAACGAACCCCGGCCAGGGCTTGCCATGCAAAGCCGCTATCGCTGTCGTCAAGCCAGCCGGGCCCATTGGAAGCCATCGAAATCCGGTAGTCGGTCTGTGCGACACCGACGCCGCCACCAACGAAGCCTTGCAGGCCGTCATCAGCACCGAAATCAAGCAGGCCGTTGAGCATCAGGGTCTTTGATTCAGACTTGCTTTGACCCGCGCCAGGGCCAGTGAATTGCGTGGCCGACCCGACGAAGAACCCCGGTCCGCCAGCAGCAGTCGTACCTGGCAGGCGAATCGACGAGTTGAGTTCGGTCGGATAGGTCCGGCGCCAGCTGGCTTCGGCTTCGAGGCGGAAGCCTCCGAAATCGTAGCCGACAATCCCGCCGATGTCCGGGGCGGTGCTGTACGATACCGAAACCGCGTCTGGCGTGGTGCCCACGTCAAACAGGTGATCTTCGACCACCGTGGCACCAGCATCGAGTTCAATATACCAAGAGTCATCGCGAGCGAACGCGGGCGAGGTAATCGCCGTGCTGACCAAGGCGGCTGCGACGATAGTCTTCTTCATCACTAACACCCTCATGTTTAGCCCATAGACAAATCTAAGGCTGTTTGAATCAACTCACGCTGCCACGGTTTTCAGTCAATGGCAATAGGTTAACCGCACCTCCCGTGGATGACGTGAACTTAACCTGATGAAGGGCGGAATGTTCCGCATGAAGGGCGGAATGTTTCGCGTCTGCCGTCATCTAATTGAAAAAATGCAATAAAAATCGCCGATCGGGAGCTGTGGAGCCAGCAAGACGCGGTCTGCACCCTGCTTTCTGCCGGTCAGCCGCCGCGATTTTCATCAAATCAGTGCCTCTTTTGCACCACTGTATCTACAGTGACCAGTCCGAGATTGATCCAAGTACCCGCTTGATATCAGCCAAAGTGCCGCCGGGTTTCACCAATGCCCGCAGTTCAGTTTCGCTCATCGCTCGATACTCCCGGTGAGCGACCGCCAGCACAACCAGATCGTAAGTACGCTCCAGGGCGGAAGGATCGAGCACGATCCCAAATTCGTGCCGCGCCTGATCCGGATCGGCGTAGGGGTCATGGTTTGATACGCGGTGCCCAAGCGCTTCAAGACTGGCGATAAGGTCGGCGACCTTGCTGTTCCTGAGATCGGGAATGTCTTCCTTGAAAGTCAGCCCGAGAACCAGCGCGGTGCCAGCTTCGCGCTGGCGGGCTTGATGGAGTTCTCCTGCGATCCACCCCGCCATCGCATCGTTGATCCCGCGACCTGCAAGGATCACCTGGGGATCGATCCCCAGTTGCTGCGCGCTGTAGGCCAGATAGAAAGGATCGACTCCAATGCAGTGTCCGCCAACCAGGCCTGGCTGAAAGTCGAGGAAATTCCACTTGGTCCGCGCGGCCGCCAGGACATCCTGGGTGGCAATCCCGGTCCGGGCAAAAATCTGTGCGATCTCGTTCATGAAGGCGATATTGATATCGCGCTGGGCGTTTTCGATGACTTTCGCCGCCTCGGCAACCTTGATCGAGCTGGCCTTGAAGATCAGGCCGCCATTGATCGAGGCGTAGAGCTGCGCAACGCGTTCCAGCACTTCGTCGGTCTGGCCCGACACCACTTTGACGATCTTGTCGATGGTGTGCTCACGATCGCCCGGATTGATGCGTTCGGGGCTGTAGCCAAGGAAGAAATCACGGCCACAAACCAGCCCCGAAGCTGCTTCCAGCTCGGGGCCGCAGATATCTTCGGTGACACCCGGGTAGACGGTGCTTTCAAACACCACGACGGGCTTGCGGCCACTCGCCGCAGCCTCGGGCAGCGCCTGGCCCACCGCACGGCTTGCCGCCCGGACCATCGCCAGATCAGGGCGGTTGGCGCTATCGATCGGAGTAGGAACCGTGACGATGTAGAAATCGCAAGGGGGGCACTGCTCGAGTGTGGTGGAGAGGCGCAGCGAGCTGCTGGTCAAGGCCTCGGCATCGACCTCACCGGTACGGTCGAAGCCCTTCTCCAATTCCGAGATTCGCGATCCGTCGATATCGACACCGCAGCACGGGAATTGGCGCGCCAGCGCCAGTGCCAGCGGAAGGCCGACATAACCCAGCCCGATGATGGCAACGCTGTTGGTCTGGTCCTGCATCTTGTCCCTACTTATGCCCGAAGCCTGTAACCACGGTCTTGACGGTTTTCATCACGATCAGGATATCGAGCCAGATCGAGAAATTGCGAATGTAGTAGAAGTCGTACTCAAGCTTCTTCTTGATATCGGCAAGGTCGGCGACATGGCCCTGGTTGACCTGAGCCCAGCCGGTGATGCCCGGCCGGACGATGTGCCGGTAACGATAAAACGGCACTTCGGTCTGGTACCAGTTGGACAGTTCGGCCGCTTCGGGGCGCGGGCCGATAAGGCTCATTTCGCCGCGCAGCACGTTAATCAGCTGCGGCACTTCGTCGATCCGCATGAAGCGCAGAAACCGTCCGACGCGGGTTACCCGGGCATCGTTTCCGGTGGTGATCAGTTCGGAAATGTCGTTCGCGTCGCCCCGGCCATTGGTATCGATCATGGTCCGAAATTTGAATACCCTGAAGTCCTTGCCGCGGTAACCGACGCGTACCTGCCGGAAAAACACCGGTCCCGGGCTGTCGAGCTTGATGGCGATCGCGGCCAGTATCATCACCGGGGTCAGCAACGGAACCAGCACGAGCGAAAGCAGCCAGTCGCTGATCCATTTGAACGCCAGCCAGGACTGGACCGGTCCCAGCGCCCCGAAGGTGTTTTCCGAAAGGTGCTCCAGTTCGGTCCGCCCGGTCAGCGATTCGAGCAGATCCTTGGAATGGTAAACCGGAATTCCAGCCAGCGTTAAATCGGCGATCCGGGCTTCCCATCCATCGCTGTGCTCGTGATTGAAATCGGCGGTTACGGCGTCGATCTCCTTGGGCCACGACTTCAAGGTCAGCCTGCTAGCGCTGACCCCGTCGAGCCTCCTGAACAGGTCGGTGCGCCCGCCTTCGATCACGCCAAGCCGCAGCACTGTCTTGCGCTGGACGGTCAGATAGACGCCAAAGAACCAGGCAATCGAGGACGCGAAGCTGAAAACCAGCAAGGCGCGCGAATATTCGATTCGGTAAAGAACGATGGCCAGCAGAACCATCCCGAATGCCGCGAGGTAGGCCGGGACAATTCCGAAGCTTTCATAGGTTCCGGGCAGCTCGCTGAACGAGCGGTGCAGCCAGAAGCCGATCACCAGTCCGCAAAGGCAGGCGACGACGGTGTTTTGCAGAACATAGTCTTGCCAACCCATCGGGTAGATGAGACTCAACAGGAGATAGGGCAGGGCCACGCAAAACGCGATTGCCACTCCAAGCTGCACCATCGGATTGAGCCAAATGGTCTGGCGTCGCAGACGCAAACCCCGAGATGCCATTTAACGTTCCTGTTCCTCAATCGTGCGTGGCTTCCAAGTTATTGGATCGCGGCGCTAATCTCTTAGTTAGCGGGAGTTGGCGGAATTGTCATCCTGAATTCGATTTCTTACGCAGCGAAATGTCGCTTTGGACGAAGTGGGTTACAGTTTGTGCACGAGGTAAGGAAACGGTTTGATTTGCGCCGCCAGGGTTTTACAGGACACCGGCACAAATGACTGGCGGACCGACCAATTCCTTGCGGATACAGCGATGAGCACAGCAGCAAGGCGCATCCTTCTGCTGGTGCCATCAATGCACCTGGCTGGCGGGTGCGAAAGGGTGGTTCACAACCTTTCGATACTCCTGGCCCGGAATGGACACAGTCTGGCGATCGCAAGTTTCGACAATGAGATTGGCGAATGGCATTTCATGGGCGCCGGCGAGCGCTACGCACTTGGCCGCGACAGCAGGCTGCCGCTGGCGTTGCGGTGGATCGAATACTGGGTGCAGGCCCGCAAGCTGGCGCGGGTCAAACGCCGGTTCCGCCCCGATCTGACGATCAGCAACCTGTGGCGGGCCGATTTAATCAGCCTGCTGTCGGGTGGAAGCGACCGCAAGATTGCACTGGCCCATATCAACGTGGTCGGCAACCCGACCAATCGCCTGATGGTCCGGATGCGCGCGCTGGTAGGGGCGGTTTACCGGCGGTTCGATCGGGTTGTTGCGGTCAGCCAGCCCTTGGCAGCAGAGCTTGCGGAACTCTATCGGCTGGGCGCTGGGCAGTGCATCGCGGTTGACAATTTTACGGATCCGCCGGTGGCCAGTCCCTGCCTGCCGGCGGACAATATCCGCCGGGCCGTGTGGTGCGGCAGGCTGGTCGCCGAAAAGAACCTGGCGGGGTTGCTCGAAGTCTGGAGCAAGCTGTGCGAAAAGCTGGAGCGGGTGCAACTGGTCGTCATCGGCGAAGGTCCGCTGCGTTCCGAACTTGAGGCCACGGCCCGCGTGCTGGGCTTGCGTCTGGGAAGCGATCCCGCCGACCCGAAGGTCCAGGTTGCCTTTGTCGGGGCGGTGCAATCTCCGGCCGACTATCAGGTTTCGGGCCGGGTCTTCTTGCTCAGCTCGCTGGCCGAAGGGCTGCCGATGGTTTTGCTTGAGGCGCTGGCCCTGGGAGTCCCGGTCATTGCCGCCGATTGCCCTTCGGGCGGCGTGCGGGCGGCCTTGAGCGAAAGCGGCGCGGCAGCGACCGGTCTGGGCGCGCTGCTCCCCATTCCCTACCCGCGGGACGCAGCCAGCCAGGACGCCTGGCTGCCCTGGCTGGTCACCGCGATGACCGATGATGCGCAGCTGGCTGAATGGCGCAAGGCGGCCCTGGTTCGGTCCGAACGGTTTTCGGCCGCGCGGGCAGCGACCGACTGGCAGGCGGCGATCGAGCAAGTCCTGCGATGAGCGTGCTCTACATCACCCAGAACGGGATTGCCGATCACATCGGCCAGTCGCAGGTGGCGCCCTACATCCTGGGGCTGGCGCGCGAAGGGCATGCGATCCATCTGCTGAGTGCCGAAAAGCCAGGACAGGAGGAGATCATCGCCCGCTATCAGCGGCTGTTCGATGCTGCCGGGATTGCCTGGACCAGGGTTCGCTACCGCTCGGCCCCCAAGGTCCTTGGTCCGCTGTGGACCCAATGGCGGCTGGAGCAGGCCGCGCGGCAGATCGTCGCGACCGGGGATATTCATGCGATTCATTGCCGAAGCTACCCCGCCGCGCTGATCGGGCGCCGCCTCAAGCGCCGCCATGCAATCAAGTACCTCTACGATTTCCGGGATTTCTATGCCGATGGCGGCCTGGCCAAAGGGTCCGCGCTGCTGCGCCCGCTCTATCGGCGGATGAAGCAGCTGGAAGGGCCGATGATCCGCGAAGCCGACCGGATCGTTTGCCTGACGGGTCGCGCCCGCGATCTGTTGATCGACTGGTATCTGCCCGCCGAACCCGACGCAGCGAAGCGCTTTCAGGTCATTCCCTGCTGTGCCGACTTCGCCCATTTCGATCCCGCAAAAGTTGATGCCGCTGCGATCGAGGAGCTGCGCTTGCGGCTGGGCCTGGCGCGCGGCCAGACGGTCTTGCTCTACCTTGGCAGTCTCGGGCCCGACTATCTGTTGCCCCAGATGATGGATCTTTTCACCGAACTGACCAGGCTGCGCAGCGATGCGCGGTTCCTGTTTGTCTCGAACAACGGGCGCGAGTTGGTCGAAGCCGAATGCGCCCGCAAGGGTGTCGATCCGGCCCGGATCGTGTTCACCTCGGCCGATCGCGAAGACGTTCCCGCGCACATTGCCTTGGCCACGCTGTCGGTGGTCTTCATCAGGGCCGATCTGTCCAAGGCTGGTTGCTCGCCGACCAAACTGGCCGAGCTTTTCGCGATGAATGTTCCGGTGGTGGCCAATTGCGGGGTGGGGGACCTCGATGCGATTATTTCGCCACAGCACAATGGATCCGCCCTGGTCGCCGATTTTGCGCCCGCCAGCTTGCGCCAAGCGATTGTCAAAGTTCTGGAATTGAGAGAAAAGGGCAAAATCGCGATCCGTCGCAATAGTGCCGAATTCGACCTGCCGCACGCGATAGCGTGCTATGCAAAGGTCTATCGCGAGTTGGAAAGCGGCTGAATGTTGAACCTGGTAGTCATCAATGGCGGACGCGGCGCGGCAACGCTGATTCCGGCGTTCCTCTCGCGCGAAGCGATTCGGGTGACTTCGATCGTCAATGCCTATGACGATGGGAAATCGACCGGCCAGATCAGACGCTTTTTCAACATGCTGGGGCCATCCGACCTGCGCAAGGTTCAAGAGCTCATGCTCAGCCCGGACGATCCCGACTTTGCCGCGAACCGGCAGCTGTTCCGCTATCGCTATCCGGTCGGTGTCGATCGCAGGGCGGCCCTGGCCGAGATGCGCGCATTTGCTGACGGTCAGCGCCCCGACCTTGTCGGAGCGCTTATCACCGAAGCCCATGTCCGCTCGGCATTGCAGGCATTTGTCGGCGAATTCCTCGATGGCCTTGCGATCATCGAAAAGGTCGGGTCCGAAGAGCTGCCGTTCGATGACTGCGCGGTGATGAACTGCATCTATGCCGGGGCATTCCTGCATTTTCGCCGCAACATCGAACGCGCGACTGTATCGATCAGTCGGTTGTTCCGGTTGCGCGGGACGGTTCTGCCCAATTCGATCGAAGCCAAGACGCTGGTCGCGCTGCGCGAGGACGGCGAAATGCTGTACTGCGAAGCCGATATCGTCGAATTGCGCTCAAACGTCAGGATCGAGCGGATTTATCTTATCGATCAAAAGCTTGATCCTGCACGGTTCGATCCGCTTTCAACGGCGGAAAAGCGCGATTTCCTTGAGCGGCATCATTGCTTTGTCGATGCAACGCAGAATGTCCGGCAGGCTCTGCAGCAGGCCGATGTGATCGTCTATTCGGCCGGTACGCAGCATTCCTCGCTCTACCCGACCTATCTTACCGATGGCCTGGCTCAGGCTATCGCGGACAACCGCGGCGCACTGAAAGTCTTCGTGACCAACATCGGTGCCGACTACGAAACGCCCAGCTACCAGGCCTCCGACTATCTGCTGGGAGCACACCGCTATCTCAACCTGGCCGACGCGCGTGACTATGCGATGCCAGAGCTGTTCGATCTGGCGCTGATCAGCACCGGGCGGCGCAAGGCCGATGAAACCTATGTCGAATTCGACGAGGCCAGCTTCGCGCAGGTCCCGGTCGAACTCGTGCTCGAAGATTTCGAATCCGCCGAGGCGCCCGGACGGCACGATGGCGACAAGTTGGTCGCCACGATCCTCGATCGTTTCCAGCAGGCCAATCCGGGCTTTTCGCGGTGATTCCCGGCCCCGATCTGGCGCAGCTGCTGCAAGGCAGGCGGCTGCTGATTTTCGATTTCGACGGCACGATTGCCGACAGCTCGCCGCTGCACGAACAGGCGTTTCGCGCGGTGCTCGAACCCCTGGGTCTCAGCGTTGACTACGCGCTGCTCGCGGGCCGTGCCACGCTCGATGCGGTGCGCCACTGCTTTGCGCTCAATCAGCGCGACACTGGCGATCAGGCGCAGCTGGCCGACCTCGCCCGGCGCAAGCAGGAGCTTGGCCGCGAGCTGATCGCGACGCGGCTGACCGCCTTTCCTGCCGCTACGGCGCTGCTGGATTGGGTCCGCCCTCAGCACCGCCTGGCGCTGGTCACCTCGGGATCGCGCGCGACGATCGATCTGGCGCTGGCCCGGCTCGATCTGGCCGGCTGGTTCGATCCCTTGCTGACCGCCGACGATCTTGACCGGGCCAAGCCCGATCCGCAGGGCTTTCTCGAGGCCGTTCGGATGGCCGGGGTTGCGCCGGATCAGGCCTTGGTGTTCGAGGATTCGGAGGCCGGTTTCGAGGCGGCACGCAGGGCAGGGATCGATGCGGTCGACGCTTCCGCGCTGGAACGTCTGATGGTCAGCGAGGTCGGTCATGGGCATTGACCTGCACGCATTCCGCCTGATCCAGGACCTCGCCGCCCAGCGGCCGCTGGGCGATGTGCTGACGATTGGGCGCCAGTCGGTCGATTTCGATGCTTCGGCGCATGGCCCTGCGCCAGACGATCCGGTTCAGGCCCAATACTGCGAATGGGTGTTGCGCGCGATTGGTGCAGACCAGGTCGCCTCGCTTGATATTTCAGACTATGAGAGCGCGACCCATATCGGCGATCTGGGAGCGCCGATGACACTTCCGCGAACCTATGACACCGTCATCGACGCCGGCTCGCTCGAACATGTGTTCGATGTGGCGACGGCCTTCCGCAACCTGATTTCGTTCACCGCCACTGGCGGTCGGATCGTCCATGTGCTGCCGGTCAACAACCTCAGCGGGCACGGCTTCTGGCAATTCTCTTCCGACCTGATCTACGCACTCTATTCGGCCGAAAACGGGTTTGGCGAGACCCGGGTCTACTACGCCTCGAGCATCAATCAGGGCGAATGGCGAATGGTGCCGCCGCCGCAACTGGGCACCCGGACCGAGCTGGTTTCGCTGGAATCGGTGATCCTGCTGAGCGTCACAACCAAACAGCGCGAGGTCGCTTCGCTGCGGGTGGTGCAACCGTTCTATGTTCGGGCGTGGAGCGAAGGCGCTGAAGTTCTGGTCAGCCACCCGCAGGTGCGGTCCAGCTGGCTGCGCAGCCTGCTCTCGCGGCGGACCTGGGCCCACCGCCTGGCGCGCAATGCCTATACCATCGCCGGGCTGGCCTTTGGGACCAGCCGCTATGGTTTGCGCGGCAAACGGTTTGTCCGCCGCAGGCCCGAGGGCGGGCAGGACGGCAAGTCGTGAAGATCCTGGCCGCCGTCGTCACGCACAACCGCTGCGAGCTGCTCAGCCGCTGCCTCGACTATCTCGGGCAACAGACCCGCGCGCCCGATGCGATTCTGGTGATCGACAATGCCAGCAGCGATGGCACACCCGAAATGCTGAAAGCGCGCGGCACTTTGACCATCCGGCAGGACAATCTGGGTTCGGCCGGCGGCTGGCACCGGGCGATCGCCCATGCGCTCGAACATGGTTTCGACGCGATCTGGCTGATGGACGATGACGGCTATCCCGATCCCGGCGCGCTGGCCCGGCTCGAAGCGGAGCTCGGTCCCGAGCGCAGCTGCACCGCTTCGGTCGTGGTCTGCGAGGACGCGCATGACCGGTTCGTCTTTCCCTTTCCCAAGCTCAACCGCAGAGGCCTGCCGGTGGTGTTCGGCCTGCCACGCAAGGTGCAGGCGCGCGCGCAATTGCAGGCGCTGGCTCAGGGCGGAATCTATCCTTTCGCGCATCTGTTCAATGGCGCGCTGATCTCGGTGGCGGCGATCAGGCAAATCGGCAACGTCGAGCCTGGCTTTTTCATGTTCGGCGACGAGGTGGACTTCTTTTGCCGCCTGCGCCGCATTGGCGCGGTGGTCTCGGTGCTGGGTGCGCTGCACTATCACCCCGATGTCAGCATGCGGCCCTATACGCCGGCCAAGGTCTATTATTACGTCAAGAACAGCCTGATCATCCACCAGCGTTATTTCGATCTGGTCTGGTTGCGCGATCTCTTGGCAGTGGGGGTGGTGCTGGTGCGGGTGGCCCGGCGCAACGGCCTTGGCGCGGCGCTGTCCTATCTGGCCGGGCGCGATGCCGGTGCTTTCTACCGCGCGATCCGGCGCGGGCTGAAGGGGCAGGTCGGCAAGGATTTCGGGGCGTGAGCGGCGCGGACACGACTTGCGCACTGATTGCCGCCGCCGGGCGCGGCACCCGGGCTGGTTTGCCTTATCCCAAGACCCTGTTCGAAGTGCAGGGGCAGCCGATCCTGCTGCGCGTCGCGCAGGCGCTGGCCCCGCATGCCGGCGATCTGGTGGTGGTGGCCAGCCCCGACGGTGCCGGACCGGTGGGGGAATGCCTGAGCGGCGCGGAATTCCCAGCCCGGATCGCGGTTCAGTCCGAGCCGCTCGGCATGGGCCATGCGGTGCTGACCGGTCTGGCCGAGATCGCTGCCGAGCACGTCCTGCTGGCCTGGGGCGACATCCCCTTCCTTCAGCCTGCGACAGTGGCGGCGATGGTGAATGCGCATCATGCGCGGGGCAGCGATTTCACTTTCGCCACAGCCTTGGTCGAGTCTGCCTATACACTGGTTTCGCGCAGCGCTGACGGGCGGGTAGGCGCGGTCATCGAAAGCCGCGAAGCCGGGATCGCCGATCCGGGACCGGGCGAGCGCGAAATCGGCCTGTTCATTTTTCGCCGCGAGCCGGTCTGGACCATGTTGCAGCAAGACCTGCCCGGCAAGTTCGGCAAGCACACCGGTGAACACGGGTTTCTTTACCTGATCGGGCACTTGGCTGCGGCGGGATTCAAGGTCGAAGCGCTACCGGTGGCGAGCGAGCTCGACCTGGTCTCGCTCAACCGGATGGCCGATATCGAGAACTGGCTTCCGGTCGATGATGGAGACACGTCGCCCGGTGCATGAGACCCGCTCATGCTGAGCTTGTCGAAGCACCCTCCTGTTACGCTGACGTCAGCGGCAAACGATGGGCCCTCGACAGGCTCAGGCTGAGCGGGTTCTTGGGTTATTGTGCATTGGAGAATCCGAGCGTTGCGCTAACTCCGCTGGATCAGCACCCTGAGGTCAGCCTTGCTGGGATCGCTGACCCGCTTGCCCTTGATCTGCCAGGGTCCCCCGACATCCTCCATCGCCACGATCCGGCAATCGAAGCGGTGCGCCAATTGTTCGAACGTGCCCTTCGACTGCGAATAGGTGTGCGGAGTGTGGCACAGCTTGTTCAGCACTTCCTTCGATGAGACGTTTGGTACTTCGAAGAACAGATGCCCGCCGGGGTGCACGCGCGCGAGCATCAGCGCAAAGACAGCGAGCAGGTCGTGAACATGCTCCAGCGAGTGCGAGGCATAGAGCAGGTCGACCGGCGCGCATTCGGCCAGCGTCGCGCGCCATTCGACCCCGTAGCGCCCGGCGATTTCGCGCGCCTTGGTCGAGGGATCGACCGCAGTCACCTGGGCCCGATCGCGCAGCAGGTAGCTGGCCGCACAGTCGCCTGCGCCGAAATCGATGGCACTGGCAAAGTCTGGGACATGCGGTGCGAACCAGGCGATTCGCGCCGCCGACCAGGCCAGCTGGAGGTCATTGGGACGAGCGGCCTCGGTCAGGTGGCGGCCATCGGCCTCGTCGCGATTGTCCCAGTAGTATTCCTCGTAATAGCGCGACAGCTGCGCTTCCTCAAAGCCGGGTTCGACGCTGCTGGTCCCGCAAGCCTCGCAATAGCATTGCGTTCGTTCGAAATAGCGCCGGTTGGTCTCGACCGGACGATAGGCCCGCGCAAAGGCCGGGCTGGCCCGCGAAATCAGTCGGGCCAGACCCAGCGGCAGCTTGTAGGCCAAGCCCCGGACCAGGCCCAGCGAGCGCATGTTGAGGTACGGTATCCGGTAGAGCCGGTCCGATCCGCACAGAAAGCAGGTCGATGCGCGCGTCATGGGTTGGCCTCGCGCCAGGCCTGGAACATCAGCACCGACCACAGCGGCTGGGTCGCCTCTTCCTTGCCGTCCAAATGCCGCTGCCAGCGCGCGCGGATCACAGCTGTGTCGAACAGTCCGCTGGCGTCGAGCGCGGCGGGGGCAAGCAGTTCCTCGGCCCAGTCGCGCAAGGGACCGCGCAGCCAGGTCCCGACGGGAATCGCGAAACCAGCCTTGGGCCGGTCGACCAGTTCACGCGGCACATAGCGGTAGAGCAGCTGCTTGAGCAGATCTTTGCCCCCACCGCGCGCGAACTTGAGGCCGGGCGAGACCCGCGCCGCGAAAGCGGTAACTTCCGGATCGAGGAACGGAATGCGCGATTCGAGGCTGACCGCCATCCCGGCCCGGTCGACTTTGGCGAGGATGTCGTCTGGCAAGTAGGTCACGGCATCGGCGTGCATCATCTGCACCTCGAGCGGCAGTGCGGACAGGCGCGGGTCAAGCGCCAGGCGATTAGAGCAGGAGACCCCGTCCGTCAGCGGATTTCCGGACAGTGCCCAATCGTCCATGAAGCTGTCGAACAGGCTGTCGAAACTGTCGGCGCGGCCCATCAAGCGCAGGCCGCGACGGGCATTGTCGCCGAACCAGGCCGAGCGGCGGCGGCGCAGCAAGTCTGATGCGCCGTTCCAGACTCCGGCGGGAACTGCCCCGGCAGTGCCGAGCGCTGCTTTGCGTAGTGGTGCCGGCACCTTGTTCAGGGCGCGCCACAGACGGGGGAACTGGATATGCCGGTTGTAACCACCGAACAGCTCGTCCCCGGCATCGCCCGAGAGCGAGACGGTGACCTGTTCGCGCGCCAGCTTCGAGACCAGGTGGGTGGGGATTTGCGACGAATCGGCGAAGGGCTCATCGTACATCAAGGGCAGCTGGGGGATCACCGCCCGGGCGTCTTCGGGGGAAATGTACAGCTCGGTATGATCGGTGCGCAGCGCGCGGGCGACTGCGCGGGCATAGACCGCCTCGTCGAACCCGGCCTCGGAAAAGCCGATAGTGAAGGTCTTGATCGGCTGCTCGACACATTTCTGGGCGATCGCGGTGATCAGCGAACTGTCGATCCCGCCCGACAGGAAATTGCCCACCGGCACGTCGGCGACCAGCTGGCGACCGACCGCCCGGGTCAGCACCGCGTCGAGTTCCTCAAGCGCCGCCGCGCGGTCCTCGATCGGGTTGGCGGCCCCGGCCAGGACCTGGTCAGCGTAGTCGAAGTACCGTTCGAGCCGGACCGGCCCGGTTCCGCCTTCGGTTGGCGGGCTATCCATCGGCGAGGCGGCGGCATTGCCCGACAGGGTCAGCAGGCAGCCCGGCGGCAGCTTGTAGATCCGCCGGTAGATCGACAGCGGGGCCGGGATATAGGCCCGCGCCATCAGGCAGGCGACTGCTTCGTTGGCCACCGGGTTGGCGAAACCCGGAGTGGCCCTGATCGGGCCGAGGGTTGAGCCGAAGGCAAAGCCCGCCGCGGTCCAGCCGAAATAGAGCGGCTTTTCACCAAAGCGGTCGCGGGCGAGGGTCAGGGTCCGGTCGGCGTGGTCCCAGAGCGCCAGCGCGAACATTCCGAGGCTTTTCTCAAGCGTCTTGCGCACCCCCCAGGCGGCGAAGGCGGCGAGCAACACCTCGGCATCGCAGTGTCCGCGCCAGTTTGGCGCCTGCCCGGCCGCCTCAAGCTCGGCGCGCAGATCCTGGAAGTTGTAGACTTCGCCGTTGTAGGTCAGGGTGTAGCGCCCGCAGGCCGAATGCATCGGTTGGGCGCCGGCCTCGGTCAGGTCGATGATCGCCAGCCGCCGGTGCCCGAGGCCGAGCTGGCCATCGCCGCTGATCCAGACGCCGCTCGAATCGGGGCCGCGCGGAATCATGGTATCGGTCATGGTGCGGATCAGGGCCTGGTCAACCGGCCCTTTGCTTCGCATCAATCCGGCGATCCCGCACATCGGACCGAAGTTCCTCTCTGATAGACACTCATTGCGGCGGATGCCGCGCCGACGCCTATGGCAGCGGGCCCTTGCCTTCAATCTTTTTGTCGCCTTGGCAGAAGTTTGCCTCTCCCGGCAGCTTGCCCTAGGTGACCGACCTATGAGGCCGGCAAGCGAAGATCAGCACGTTCCGATGCACGTGGCATTCCTGCTGCCCAACCTGGGAATGGGCGGGGCCGAACGCGTGACCCTGGACCTGGCGCGCGGCTTTGCTCAGCGCGGTGCCAGGGTCGATCTGGTGCTGATGGAGCGGTCAGGCGAATTTCTTGCCGAGGCGCCCCAGGGGGTGGACGTCGTCGATCTTGGAGCCAAACGGCTGCGCGGCACCATCGCGCCGCTGCGTCGTTACCTCAAGGTACATCGGCCCACTGCCTTGGTGGCAGCGATGTGGCCGTTGACGAGCGTTGCTGTGCTGGCCGCCGCGGGTCTGGAGGACAGGCCGCTGGTCATCGTTTCCGACCACGCGCCGCTGCTGGCGCAATATGCGGACAGCGCGCTTGCAACCGTGAAGCTCAAGGCATCGATCCGGGCAACCTATCGCTTCGCCGACCGGATTGTCGCGGTTTGTGACGGTCTGGGGGGCGAGCTGGCCAAGCTGGCCGGCCTGCCGCCGGGCCGGGTGTCAACGATCTACAACCCGATCCCAAAGCCCAGCTGGTCCGAACCGGCGAAGTCACCCTGGCCCGATCGTCCGTCGAAGCGGATTGTCTCGGCCGGACGGTTGAAGCCGGTCAAGAACTATCCCTTGCTGATAGAGGCCTTTGCCCCGCTGGCGCGCGCGGGCGAGGGGGCGATGCTGGCGATCCTGGGCGAAGGATCGGACCGCGCGATCATCGAAGCTACCGCAGCACGCCTGGGTATTTCCGACCGGGTCATCTTGCCCGGCTTCACGCGCCACCTGGGCGACTGGCTGGGCGAGGCCGACCTGTTCGTTTCGGCTTCGGACTATGAAGGCTTCGGCAACGTGCTGGTCGAAGCCATGCATTTCGGACTGACCGTGGTCTCGACCGATTGCCCCTATGCTCCCCACGAGATCCTGGGCGAGGGCCGGTGGGGCGCCCTGGTGCCGACCGGCGATGCCGCTGCACTGACCGAGGCAATGCGTTCCGCGCTGGACCGACCGCTGGACCGGCGAGCGCAAATGGCGCGGGCAAGCGAATTCAGTCTTGACCGGGCGGTTGAGGCCTATTGGCGGGTGCTTGCCCGATGAGCGATGGCGGCCAATCCCCGGTCAAGCGTTTCGTGCGCTCGTCGGGCATCATGGCGGCCTACTATGCCGCGGCGATGGTGCTGGCCTTTCTGGCCGGGATCGTGCTCACCCGCTCGCTTGGTGCCTACGGTTATGGGATCTACTCGCTGGCGCTGACCACCGCGACCCTGGTTGGCCTGGTCACCGAGTTCGGCTTGCCGGTGCTCGCCCTGCGAGAGGCTGGCTCGGCCCGGGCCAGCGGAAACTGGAGCACGCTGCGCGGCCTGATGCGTTGGGCTGACCGTGCGATCCTGGCCGTGTCATTGCTGTTGATTGCAGGCATCTGGAGCGCAATCTACCTTTCGGGCCGGGCAAACGATTCCGAGTTCCTGGCGACTATGCTTTGGGCGGTCGCCCTGGTTCCGCTGGTCGGATTGGCCAAACTGCGCTCGTCGGTCCTGCTCGCGCTCGATCGGGTCGCCGCCGGACAGTTCGCGGTGATGATCGTGCGGCCACTGATGTTTCTGGCGGTGTGCTTTGCGATTCCGGCATTCACCGGCGGTCTTACGGCAGCCACCGCGATCATCGCGCAAGTGGGCGGTGCCCTGGCGTCTTTGGCGCTTGTCGCGGCGCTCTACCGGCGCTGGCGCCCGGCCGAGCTCAGCTCCGCTGCGCCCCGCAACGATGTCCGCGGTTGGCTCGCGGCGAGTGTGCCGATGGGAGTAACCGAGGGTCTGCGCTTGCTGCAGGGGCAGCTGGCGCTGCTGTTGACCGGCTGGCTGGCCGGAGCCGGCGCGGCTGGGATCTATCGCGGGGCCGATGCCGTCATGCAGCTGGCGACCGTCGCGGCCTCGGTGGTTGCAACCGCCGCCACTCCGATGTTCGCGCGGCTGATCGGCGAGGGCGACCGCGAGGGGATCAAGCGGATCGCGGTGCTGACCAGCGTGATCATGGTCGCCGGGGTCGTGATAGTGGCCTTGCCGATCGCGCTGGCCGGGGATTGGCTGTTTCCCGCCCTGTTTGGCCAGGACTTCGCGGCCTCGCCGCCGGTCTTCGCGATCCTCGCGGTCGGGCTCGTGGGGACCTACAGCATGGGTCTGGCCCAGGCGCTTGCCAACATGAGCGGGCACCATGTGCTGACCACCCAGTCGTTTTTGACGACGGCGCTGTGCAACTTGGTGCTGGGACTTGCGCTGATCCCGCAATTCGGCGCGATCGGAGCCGCGATCGCCACTGCCGGTTCGGCAATTGTCGGCACGGCCTGGTGCGCTTGGCAATTGGCAAAGCGTACCGGCTACAATACAACATTCTTCAACAGGGCGATGCCGGGGATCTTGCAGGGATACCTCAAGGCTGGGCTGGCGGTCGCAAAGGGCGGTCTAAGGGGCGACAAGAACAGTGGCATCGATCTTTGAGCGCGAAATCTCGGTCAGGCAGAAGATTGCAGCGAAGACCCCGCAGGGTCTGCGCAAGCTGGCGCGGATGGCCTTCAACTATGTCTACCGGATCAAGACCTGGCTCGGCATACTGGCACTGATCCGGCCGGTTGACTGGCCAAGCCGCAAGATCCTGTGGTTTTCAGCGGCCAGCGCGATGCTCACCAGTTTCCGAAACCTGGACGCATTCCAGAAGCCCTTGCCATTGCGCGACCTGATGGTCGACGTTCCGGGCATCGGCCGGTTTTCAATTCGGGCTGGAACCGACGACCTGCTCCACCTTTTGCCGGCGCGCGAAAAAGGAGTGCGCGAGATCATCGAGAGATGCGTGCAGCCTGGTTCGGTCTTTGTCGATGGTGGGGCGAATATCGGCTTCTACTCCGTATTGGCGGCAAAGCTGACCGGACCGAGCGGGCGGGTAGTGGCCTTTGAGATGATGCCCGATACGGCCGCCGTTTTACGCCGGCATATCGCCGGGAATGGTCCGCTGGCGATCGATGTGGTCGAGCGCGCCTTGTTCGATCGCAGCGGCAGCCGCGTTCGCGCCAATGTGGAACCCGGCCAGCATGGGCAGGCTTCGATCGTCAAGGATGGTTCGAACGGGCAGCACATGATCGAGGTTGAGACCATTACGCTCGACGAGGCGCTTGCTGCCTACGGTCCGATTGACCTGATCAAGCTCGATCTCGAAGGCGCGGAATATGCTGCGCTGCAGGGCGCACAGGCTGTCCTGGCCAGAACCGCCTGTGTAGTATTCGAAAGCAACGAGCGAGATGAGCGGATCGTCGAACTGCTTACCCGTTCCGGCTTCTTGGTCGAACACCTTGAAGGATCTGATTTTGTTGCGCATAGGGTTGCCGAATGAGGATAGTTTCCCGCGCACTCGCCGGACTGCGCAAAGCCGGGTTCGCCTTTCGCAGCACCGCCATACGGACCTATTTGCACCTCGCTTACCCTGGTGTGCGATGCCACCGCTCGGTCATTTTCGGCAAGGGCGTGACGGTGCGGGCCTTCGATGGGGCGCGGCTTGAGATTGGTGCGGGAACGGTCGTGCTCGAATACGCACAGTTGCAGGTCGAAGGCGGCTTCCTGAAGATTGGTCAAGACTGCCTGATCGGCCGCGGTTCGGTGGTAATCTGCAGCGAGCGGATCGAGATCGGCGACGGCACGCTGGTGGCCGAACACGTCACGATTCGCGACCAGGACCACAGTCATCAAGACGATGGGCGGCTGGTGTCGCAGGGTTCGGTCAAAGCCCCGATCCGGATCGGGCACGATGTCTGGCTGGGCGCCAAGGTGACGGTGACCCGCGGGGTCGAGATTGCGCCCCATGCTGTGGTTGGCGCCAATGCGGTGGTCACATCCTCGCTGTCGGTGCGCGGAGTCTATGTTGGCGCACCGGCCCGGTTGTTGAACCGGAAAGACAGTTGAGCCGCGCCCACAAAGCCCCTAGGTCTTGGGGTCACGGTATTTCTCGCAGGAATGAGCGCAAAGCATGCTGATCTATTGGCTTCTGTTTGCCTATCCTGCGATTCTGGCCCTGACATACCCGGCTCAAACCGATCCGCACGGCCAGCGCAGTGCCGGACAGAAGCTCGCGATCTTTGGGTTCGTTGTGTTCTACACCTTGCTGGCCGGGCTGCGCGAAGAAGTCGGCGGGGACTGGATCAACTATATAGTCATTTTGGAGGATATTGAGCTCGATACGCTGACCTATGCGCTGAGCTCGACCGACCCGCTCTATGGCCTCTCCAATTGGATTTCGGCACAGCTCGGGATGGGCATCTATCTGGTCAACGGCATCTGCGGCCTGGCCCTGGTGTGGGGCGTGGTCAGTGCGACCGCCAAATTGCGCGAGCCCTGGCTGGCGATCGCGATGGCGGTACCCTATCTGCTGATCGTGGTCGGGCTGGGCTATGTGCGTCAAGGCGCAGCGATCGGGATGCTGCTGCTGGCCATTTCGGCGTTCGAGCGCGGCAAGTTTTTGCGGACGGTTGTCCTGCTGTTCCTGGCGGTCGGGTTCCATTCAACCGCAGTGATGGTCTTTCCGCTGTTTGCTTGGGCAATCGCCCGACGCAGAATTGCGCTCGCGGCGGTTTTCATCGTGCTGATCATCGGGGTCTATTTGATCGTTGTCGTTCCCCGGATTGCCCAGTTCGACGCCGGATACATCCAGGCCGAGTACGATTCCGGAGGTGCCACCACCCGCGTCTTGATGAGCGCAATTCCATCGGTTCTCTTGCTGCTGCGCTGGCGGCAGTTCGGCGAGCAGCTGCGAAGCAGCTCGGTCTGGGTGTCGATGGGAATTGCCAGCATCGTCGCGCTGTTCGCCTTGGCCGTCAGCCCGTCATCGACCGCGGTTGACCGGGCAGCGTTGTTTTTCTCGCCGGTGCAGATGGTGGTGTTTGGTGAGTTCCAGGCCTTGACCAACCTGTCGACCCGGGCTCCGCTGCTGTACCGCTCGGCACTGATCGCACTGGCGGCTTTCGTCCAGGTGGTCTGGCTTGTCTTTGCGACCAACGCGCCGTTCTGGGTACCCTATCAATCGCTGTTTTCGGCCGGCCCTGAGTTTTGAGCGAACAAGCCAAGTCCCCCGTGATCGTGGTCTGTGCAAACCAGGCGTGGAATCTGGTCAACTTTCGCGCCGACCTGATTTCGGCGCTGGTCGGGGCGGGATGCAGGGTCGTTGCGGCCGCTCCGCCTGATCCGGCCATGCAAGCCCGGCTGGCAGAGCTTGGGGCCGAGTTCGAACCCTTGCCGCTTGATGCGAAAGGGCTGCTCCCGCACCGCGATCTGGCGACCATTTGGGCAATTCGCAGCTTGCTCGTCAGACTGCGCCCAGATGCCTGGCTAAGCTGGACAATCAAGCCAAATGTCTATGGCTCACTCGTTGCAGGGGGGCTTGGCATCCCCGCGTTTCCGAACGTTTCCGGGCTTGGGACCGCCTTCATCCGCCGCAATCTGCTGACCTGGGCAGCCAAGCAATTGTACCGAACGGGATTCCGCAAGGCACCGGTGGTGTTCTTTCAGAATGGCACCGATCGCGACGAATTTGTTGGCGCAGGGCTCGTCCTGGCCGAGCAAGCCAGATTGCTGCCGGGGTCTGGAATCGACCCACAACACTTCGCACCGCCATCTGGCGGGCGCCCGGGCCACCGGCGCTTCTTGATGTTGGCGCGGGTGGTTGCCGATAAGGGGGTGCGCGAATTTGTTGAGGCTGCCCGGCTGACCCGCGCGCGATGGCCCGATGCGCGTTTTGTCCTGATGGGGGAAGTCGGCGCGCCCAATCGCACAGCGATTGACCGGCAAGAAGTCGAAGGGTGGGTCAGGGATGGGATTGTCGAGCATCTCGACCCGGTCTCCGATGTCCGGCCCCAGATTGCCGCTGCCGATTTTATCGTGCTTCCGTCCTACCGCGAAGGGCTGTCGCGCGTGCTGGTAGAGGCAGGGGCGATGGGGCGCCCGGCAATTGCGAGCGATGTTCCAGGCTGCCGGGACATCGTGAGCGACGGGGTTAATGGCTTTTTGTGCGCGGCGCGCAGCTCACAGGCATTGGCTGCCGCGTTCGATCGGGCTGCGCAAACCGACGACACGGATTGGGAGCGCATGGCCCGGGCAGCGCGGGAACGGGTTGTGACCCAGTTTTCCACAAGCGGGGTAATCGCGCTTTACATTCAGGCCCTGGCCGACGAGGGCATCGCGATGCCGAATTTCTTTTCGGCGAAATGACAGAGTCCCTTGCATCCCTCTGTCCATGTTCTAGATTTCGCCCGCGTCAAAGATCAATATCGCCAAGGGAGAACAATTTGGCCCCGCAATGGAATCCGGTAGACGATTTGACGCGATTGTTTCGTATCACGCTGTTCGGTCTTTGCGCGCTCGCGTTAAGCAGTTGCGCGATGCGGGGCGGGAAGGTGCCCTATGCGCCGGCCGATTTCGGACCACCGGACACGGCGCAGGCGGCAGAAGTCGCCTATGACATGCCGCTTGGGCCGCTTGATCTGCTCACGGTCAGGGTGTTCCGGGTTCCGGAATTGAGCGGCGACTATCAAGTCGATGCCAAGGGTATGCTCGACATGCCATTGCTTGGCCCGATCAGCGTCCGCGACAAGACTCCGCAGGTGTTCAGCAAGGAACTGGAGCGGCTCTATTCCGACAAGTACCTGAGGGATCCACAAATCTCGATCCGGGTTCTCGTCTCCAACAACAACAGTGTGACGCTTGAGGGTGGTGTGACAGCTCCTGGCGTTTATCAACTGCCGGGCCGCACCAATTTGCTGGGAGCAATTGCGCTTGCGCGTGGCATTGCCTCGCAGGACGCCAATCCCAAGCGCGTGATCGTATTTCGTAAGCGCGAGGGCAAAACCATGGCCGCCGCCTTCGATCTGATCGCGATCCGCCGGGGCGAAATGGAGAGCCCGGACATCTACCCAGGCGATGTCGTGGTGGTGGACAGCTCACAGGTTCGTCCGATCTATCGCGATCTACTCATGTCGCTGCCGATTGTGTCCATCTTCCTGGCGATCTGACACCGCGCCCAGCAACCGAATCGACTAAGGAACAGGCCCGCTATGCATCGGCAATCGGATTTGCCCCCCGCAGGGAATTACAGGCCAGTGGCCGAACAGTCGGCTCAGACCCATTCGGGGTTCGAGCTGTCGCATATCGTCTCGATTCTGCTCGGAAACTACAAGGTGATTGTGGGTGCCGGGATTGTCGGGCTGTTGCTCGCTTTGGGCATGGCCCTGCTGACTGCGCCGCAATATATGGCCAGCGCCATGCTGCAATACGATCAGGCCAGGAATGATCTGATCGATCCAAGGGGGATGGGCGGCAAGGCAGGAGCTTACCGGCCCAGCCAGGAACAGATCTCAACGCAAATCGGGCTGCTCTACAGCGAATCGCTTGCTCGCCGGGTTGCCCAGGATCTCAACTTGGCATCTGTGCCCGAATTCGGCGGGCAAAGCGGGACGATCGCTGAACGGACCGACCGGGCGGGGGCGGTTGTGCGCTCAATGATTTCGGCTGAACCGGTGAAATCCAGCATGCTGATTCGGGTCAGCGCGGTATCGGGCGATCCGGCCATGGCCGCACGGGTCGCGAACGGGTTGGCCAATGGCCACATCAACACAAGTATCGAGCGCAAGTTCAGTTCTGCCGACTTTGCCAGCAAGTTTCTCTTCGGCCAGCTTGCCAGAGCCAAGCAGTCACTTGAGGATTCGGAACTGAAGCTCAATTCCTATGCGATCACTGCCGGGATTTTCAGGCAGTCCAGCCGGGATGCCGCCGGCAAGGAAACTGGCGGCGAATCGCTGGCCCAAGGCAACCTCGCCAAATTGAACGCCGCGCTCAAACAGGCCGAAATCGAGCGAATTTCGGCCGAGCAGCGTTTCTTGCAATCGGAGCTGGCCTATTCCAGCGACACGTCCGGTTCGATCGGGACACTGATCCAGCAGCGTGCCACGCTGCAAGCCGAATACAACGAAAAGCTGGGCACCTATAAGCCCGACTACCCTGCTATGGTGGAATTGAAGGCAAAGACCGACCGGCTCGAATCCGAAATAGTCGCGGAACGAAAGCGGATGACCGGCAACAAGCGGGCCGAGCTAAGCGGTGAATACAAGGCGGCTGTCAGGGTAGAAGCAGAGCTGCGCCAAAAGCTTGCCGAAGCCAAAGGCGAGGTGGTGACCGATCGGAACCTTTCAGTTCGATACAATATCCTGCAACGCGAAGCCGATACCAATCGCGCCCTCTATGACGCGCTCTTGCAGCGCTACAAGGAAGTAGGAGTGACCGCCGGGATCGGCCAAAGCGACATCTCGTTGATCGATGAAGCGAAAGTGCCCACCGGCCCGTTTCGGCCACGCTATCTGGTAAGTGCGATTGCCGGCCTGATCGCCGGATTGGCGCTGGGAATTGGCCTCGCAATCGCAAAGCAGATGCTGTTCGACACGGTCAACGATCCGCACGATGTCAGAACCAAACTCAAACTGCCGATGCTTGGGGCAATTCCGATCGAAAGCGATGGACTGGCGCCGATGGAGGCGTTGGCCGATCCGAAATCCGAACTGTCGGAATCCTACCATGCGGTCAGAACCTCACTCAAATTCTCGCGGCCGGAAGGCGTGCCCAAGGTCTTGTTGATCACGTCGACCCGGGCAGGTGAAGGCAAATCAACCTCGGCCTTTGCAATCGCCAAGTCGGAAGCGAACCTGGGACGCAAAGTGTTGCTGATCGACGCCGATTTGCGCAAGCCGACGTTTGCTTCGGCCCGCAAGAACGGCAAAGGGCTGGGCAGCCTGCTAGTATCGGAAGAACCGATTGGCTCGGCAATTGAAGAAACCAAGACCAAGAACCTCAGCCTCTTGCCGGCCGGCCGGGTATCCGGATCGGAAGTGGAGCTGCTCAGTTCGAACCGCTTGCCCAGCCTGATCCAGGAGCTTTCGGCGGACTACGACCTGGTGGTGATTGATGGTCCCCCGATTCTGGGGCTGGCTGACGCACCTCTCCTCGCATCTGTGGTGGAGGCAACGGCGCTTGTGGTTGAAAGTAAGGGATCGCGCACCGCGGAAATCCAAGAAATGATCCATCGCCTGACTGAATCCGGGGCGACGATCGCCGGCGTGATCCTGACCAAGGTCGCGCTTAACCGCGGCCGCTACGGCTATGGCTACTACAAATACAGCAAGTCCGGTTCGAATGACGCACAGGATGCCGTGCGGACCATTGAGACGACCTAGAGCCTGAGGAAGCGGAATTCGTAATGCAATTCGAAACCTGGGCAAGCTCTGGTTTTCACCGCCGGTTGGTGGCCGTCGCGATCTTCGTCTTGCTGGCAGGAGCGATCCTGCTGGCAAGCGCGGTGCGTGTACTACAAAATCCGGTTTCGGCAGGTAAGCCCGGTGGGTGGGGGCCCGCCGACCTTGGCCGAATTCGCGGGCAACTGGCCGAACTGCAAGTGAAGAAAGGCGACTTCGACGAAGCCGGCGCCAAACGGGCATTGGCTTCGGCGCCGCTGGCAAGCGAGCCTTTTGCCGTGATCGCGGCGGCCAGCCTTGCCGAGAATCCGCGCGGCAAGACAGGGCGCGAAGCTGCCCTGCTGAGCGAGGCCCTGCGCCGCGATCCAAGATCGCGAGCAGCGCGGATCCTGTTGATGCGGCAAATGGCGGTTTCGGGCGATCTGCAAGGATCCTTTGCGCAACTTGAAGTTCTCTATCGCCTGAATCCGATCCTGGTGACCCAGGCGATGGATTCGATTGCGCGGCTGGTCGAAACGCCAAGACGGATGGATGTCGCCCTGGCGGCATTGTCCGGCCGGCCCAATCTATACGAGCCGTTTGTGGTTGGCATGGTCGGGAAGAACAAATCGCGCGAGACCGTGGTTCAGCTGGCTCGAGGATTGCCTGCTGACATCCTCGCCAGACCCGGAATCCGCCGCAGCATTGTCGGGCAGTTGGTTGAAGTCCAGGAGTTCGCGCTGGCCAGGTCGATCTGGCAGGCCGGAAATGGCAAAGCAGCCGCCGGGTGGGTCTTTTCTCCCGATTTTTCGGATCGCCGGACGCCCCCGCCGTTCAACTGGCAGCTTTTTGAAACCACCTCAGGCGCCGCAGGATTTGGCAAAGAGCGCGGGTTGTCGATCAATTACTATGATCGCAGCCCAGGGCGGCTTGCGCGCCAGGTTGTGACGTTGCCGCCCGGGAGCTACCGGCTTTACGTCGAGTTCAAGCTGATTGGCGGGTCGGCTGACAACCTCCAGTTGCGGATAGTCTGCTTCGGGGCGTCCGCCGCGCTTGCCGAGATCCCGCTGTTTTCGTCTGGTCCGGGATTGCGCAAGGCTGAGGCCGGGTTTCAGGTTCCGGCGCAGGCTTGCGATGGCCAGGAATTGGGCATCTGGGGCGTAATCTCCTCGAAGCGTTCGGAGACTGAAGTGGAACTGCAGCGGGTCGATATCTTGCCAGGTGGGAAGGGCTGATGAACTTCAACCTGCGCGCCTGGATCGAATTGGGCTATCTGGCCGCTGTCCTGCTGCTTGGCGGGGCCAGCGCCGCCGGACTTGGCGCTAATGCACTGCTGGGGTTCGGTGGAGCGGCGCTGATTTGCTGGACGCTTTGGCGAGAAGACCCTGCGCAAGGAACGCAGACCGGCCTGCGGCCATTCGTGCTCGGCTTGCTCGCGCTTTTGGCATTCCAGTTTCTGCCCTTGCCGCCATTCATCTGGCGTCACCTACCCGGTCGGGAGTCGATTGCTTCGGGTTTCGAACTTGCCGGAATGGCCTTGCCCTGGCTGAGCGTCTCACTTGATCCGTGGGGCACGTTGCAAAGCCTGCTTTGGTGGATTCCGGCACTGGCCATGTTTGTGGTTTTCCGTTCGCAAGGTGCGACGCTTAGCCGTTCTGCTGTGAGCTTGATCGCGGTCGTCGCCTATGGCTCGGTTATCCTGGCCCTGGCCCAGTACCTTGGAGGATCGGGGTACCTTTATGCCATCACAAACCGGGGCAACGGCGTGGGGCTGTTCGCCAACAGCAATCATTTCGGAAGTTTCATGCTGATCGCTGTGGCACTTGTTGCCGGGCGCTGGATACACGATCGACCGGCAATCTTGAGGATCAGGCCCAGATTGGCTTCGGGCTATTTCTTGGCCGCCTGGCTCGCCCCGCTGGTCCTTGGCGTGTTCCTGTCCAACTCACTGGCCTGTGCAATTCTGGTCCTGCCGGTATTGGCGGGTGTCTGGCTGCTTTACCGGCCGCAAACAAGGATCAGCTGGCCGCTTGTTGCGCTCGGCGTGCCCGTGTTTGGCGTGGCGATGGTCTGGTTGCTCAGTTCGGGTCTGGTTTCAAACGACCTCATGGCAAAGTCGGGAACCGCAGGCATCAGCCGTGGCGAGTTCCTGACGAACGGGCTGGCGATGGCCAAGTCTTTTGCTCCGCTCGGGTCGGGTCTTGGCACTTTCCGCGAAGTCTACCCGTGGTTCGAAGACCTGGCAGTTGTCGGGACAACTTTCGTGAATCACGCCCACAACGATTTGCTGGAATTGGTGATCGAAACCGGCCTGCCCGGGCTCGCAGTGCTGGGACTATTTCTGCGCTGGTTCGCAACCAGGCTCAAGGACCTTTGGGTCAGCGATGGAGAGCGCAATGCTATTGCCAGTGCAGCTGCTATCGCAATCGGGGCGGTACTGATCCACAGCCTGGCAGACTATCCGCTACGCACCGCGGCGATAAGCGGAATGTTCGGACTTTGTGCGGTGTTGATGTGCCGCCCGCCCGAATCCCGCGGTTCGAATGCCGGAGCGAAGAGCGACGAGCGGCGGGAGGAATTGCTGAGCATCTAGAGCGGGATGAGGTTAGGCTGAATCGATAGGGGATTCCCAACGGTCGAGTTTTCTGATTCAAGCTTTGTGCTGGGATTGGAGGCCAGCAAGGCATGGCACGACCCTATTCGCTTGATCTTCGCCAGCGCGTGATTTTG
>JANPMA010000136.1:0-9604 GCA_031422595.1 Novosphingobium sp.
ATAATATCGACAGCCTGACCGTGGCCGATATCTCGGAAAACCACGCGGTCAGCCGGATCACCATCGTCACGCATGGTCCGCCCGAGGTGATCGACCAGATCCATGCCCAGCTGGAGCGCTTGGTGCCGGTCCACAAGGTGATCGACCTGACCGAAGCTGGTGCACACGTTGAGCGCGAACTAGCCTTAGTCAAGGTTGCTGGAACGGGTGATGCCCGGGTCGAGGCACTGCGCCTTGCCGAAGTATTCCGCGCCAGTGTAATCGACACCACCACCAGCAGTTTCGTGTTCGAATTGACCGGCGCGCCGGACAAGATCGACCGCTTTGTTGCATTGATGCGCGAACTGGGACTGGTCGAAGTGGGCCGGACCGGCGTTGTTGGCATGATGCGCGGGGCGAGCGAGGCATGATGAATTTGTCGAAAGTCAGGCCCTTCGCGGCAATAGCGATCGCCCTGATCGTGCCGGGCACCGCTTTCGCGGGTCCGACCCCCTCCACGCAGGCTAAACTGGAAAGCTGCATTTCCGCCTCCAATGGCGGCGATTTGGCACTTAAAGATTGTTATGTCGATTTAGCCAACGCTGAAGATGCCCGGTTAAATGCCGGTTGGCAGCGACTGATGAAAAGCGTGGGCGGAACGCGCAGCAAAAAGGGAGCAGCGCTTGCCGCTGAGCAACGGATCTGGATCCGTTTCAGGGTTGCATCCTGCATACACTATATGCTGGAAAGCGGGACTCTCGACCGGCTTCAGTCTCAGATGTGTTACACCAACACAATCTCTCGCCGCGCCGATGAGGTTGAACAGCTTGCCGCCTATTACGAAGACACCCTTTAGTTAGCCATTCATACAATCAAGGACCTCTGATGAAAGTCTATTACGACGCCGACGCCGATTTGGGTCTGGTCACCGGCAAGAAGATCGCAATCCTGGGCTATGGCTCGCAAGGCCATGCCCATGCGCAGAACCTGCGCGACAGCGGCGTTGCGGACGTGGCGATTGCGCTGCGGCCCGGTTCAGCCAGCGCTAAAAAAGCTGAAGGCGCGGGCTTCAAGGTGATGTCAAATCAGGATGCGGCCAAGTGGGCCGATGTGCTGATGATCCTCGCCCCTGACGAACATCAGGCGGCGATCTGGGCCGATGACGTAAAGGGCAACCTGCGCCCCGGCGCGGCCCTTGCCTTCGCTCACGGCCTCAACATCCATTTCGGCCTGATCGAAGTACCCGCCGATATCGACGTGATTATGATCGCGCCCAAGGGCCCCGGCCACACCGTGCGCAGCGAATATGTCAAAGGCGGCGGCGTGCCCTGCCTGATTGCGGTGCACCAGGACGCCACCGGCAACGCCCATGACGTGGCCCTGGCCTATGCCAGCGGCGTCGGCGGCGGGCGCAGCGGGATCATCGAAACCAACTTCAAGGAAGAGTGCGAGACCGACCTGTTCGGCGAACAGGCGGTGCTCTGCGGCGGGATCACCCACCTGATCCAGGCCGGGTTCGAAACTCTGGTTGAAGCGGGTTACGCCCCTGAAATGGCCTATTTCGAATGCCTCCACGAAACCAAGCTGATCGTCGATCTGCTCTACGAAGGCGGGATCGCCAACATGCGCTATTCGATCAGCAACACCGCCGAATACGGCGACATCACCACCGGGCCGCGGATCATCACCGCCGAAACCAAGGCCGAAATGAAGCGCGTGCTGGCCGACATCCAGTCAGGCCGGTTCGTCAAGAACTTCGTGCTCGACAACCGCGCTGGCCAGCCCGAGCTGAAGGCCGCCCGCAAGGCCGCCGCGGCCCACCCGATCGAACAGACCGGTGCGCAGTTGCGCGCGATGATGCCGTGGATCGGCGCCAACAAGCTGGTCGACCAGGAAAAGAACTGAGCCTTCCTCCCCTTCAGGGGAGGGGAACCATCCGTAGGATGGTGGAGGGGCACGGGCGAGTGATCCTGAGACAGCGGGACCACTCGCCGGTGCCCCTCCACCACTTCGTGGTCCCCCTCCCCGTACCGGGGAGGAACTAGGCCCGGGCCTTTTTCATGCCCGCAAAGCCCAGCAGGAACAGGGCAGCCACCAGCAGGCTGGTCCACAATTCAATCCGGCGGGCCTCATTGAGCCCCATGACGACGAGCACCCCGCCCATCACCGCGATTGTCGCCAGCGTCAGCCAGGGGAACAACCACATCTTGATCTGCAGCTTCTCCGGACTCTTGGCCTCAAGCTGGCTGCGGATCCTGAGCTGCGCCGCCGCGCAGAGGATGTAGAGCAGCAGCATCGTCGCGCCCGAAGAGTTGATCAAGAAGCTGAACACGGTGTTGGGCGACAGCCGCTCGGCCGCATAGGCGGCGTAACTGAACAGGCTGGCGGCGATGATCGCACGCGCCGGAACCTTGCGTTTGTTGACCGCCACCAGCCACTGCGGCGCATCGCCATGCTTGGCCAGGCCGAACAGCGTGCGCGAGGTGATATAGAGGCTGGAATTGAGGCATGAAAGGACCGCCACCAGCACCAGGCAGGTCATAAGGAACTTGCCGCCCGGCACATGGATCGCCTCAAGCGTCGCGGCAAACGGCGAATAGCCTGGCACCACCCCGTTCCACGGCAGGATCGCGACGATCAGCGCCAGCGTGATGACGTAAAAGATCAGGATTCGTGCCGAAACCGAGAGCGAAAGCCGCGCGATCACCTTGGCGCTCTCCTTGCTTTCGGCCGCCGCGATGGTCGCGATTTCGGCCCCGCACATGGTGAAGATGGTCGAGGCTACCGCAGCCAGCACCAGCCCCCAGCCGTTGGGAGCAAAGCCGCCATGCTGGGTCCAATTGGCCAGGCTTGCGCCAGCCGGGTTGGTCAGCCCCAGCACCCAGGCCCCGGCGATCAGGATGAAGGCCAGAATTGCGCCGACCTTGATCAACGAGAACCAGAATTCGAACTCGCCATAGGCACGGGTCGACATCAGGTTGACCGCGGTCAGCGCCAGCATCAGCGCCACGCCGATCTGCCATTCGGCGAACTGGGGATACCATGCGGCCAGGATCTTGGCCCCGGCGACCGCCTCGACCGCGACCACTACCGCCCAGAAATACCAGTAGAGCCAGCCTGAAAGAAAACCCGCCCAATGGCCGATTCCAGCGCGGGCAAAGTCCGGAAAGGCCTGCACGCCCTCCAGCGAGGAGGCCATTTCCGAGATCATCCGCATGACCAGCATCACCGCGAGGCCAGCAATCGCGAAGGAGATCACCGCGGCCGGACCGACCTGCGAGATCGTGGTCGATGAGCCGACGAACAGCCCCGCCCCAATGATCCCGCCCAAGGTGATCATCGTCACATGGCGGCTTTCCAGACTGCGCCCCAGTTGAACGTCGTCCCCGGCGACAGCAATGTCGATTTCGGTGTGGTCGGTCATGCAAATGGTCTCCCCGGTCCAGAGGCTTAGCGCCGGTTCAGGCAGTGGCAAGGGGTGGGAGCACAGTCTCCCCCGCTCGCACCGCTGCTGCAGGCTTGACCAGGGCAAGCCCCTCACGCCAAGAAGTAAAACAACACCAGGAGAATTCGATGCGCCACCTTGCCTTGATCGTCATATCGCTGGGGCTCGTCCTGCCGCTTGCTTCGGCTGGCTCGCAAGTGCCCGGCCAGCAGGACGTCAGCCGGGTCACCGCCGGTATCTATCAAGCCGACCCCAGCCATACGCTGGTCAGCTGGCGGGTCGATCACCTGGGCTTTAACGACTACTTTGGGCTGTTCGGCGACGTGACCGGTACGCTGACGATCGATCCCGCGCAGCTGGGCCAAGCCAAGGTCTCAGTCAAGATCCCGGTCAGCAAGGTCATCACCGCCAGCAAGGCGCTGACTACGGTGCTGCTGACCTCTGGTCCAGGCGCCGAGCCGGGCAAGTTCTTTGGCGACAAGCCCGCTGATGCCACGTTCGTCTCGACCAAGGTTACCCCCGGTACCGACGGCAAAAGCGCCAGTATCGAAGGTCGGCTGACCCTTAACGGTGTAACCCAGCCGGTCACGCTCGCTGCCACTTTCTCCGGGGCTGGCAAGAACCCGCTTACCGGCAAGCAAACGCTGGGCTTTCACGCCACCACCCGGATCAAACGGTCGCTGTGGGGGATCAAAGGTTACCTCCCGATGGTCGGCGATGAAGTCGCGCTTGAGATCAGCGCCGCTTTCGAGCGCTAGACCATCAATCCGAACGCAGTCCGCAACTCGCGCACGAAAGCCTCGGGCTGTTCCCAGGCGGCGAAGTGGCCGCCCTTGTCCAGCTCGCCCCAGTGGACCAGGTTCTTGATGCTGCGTTCCACCCATTTGCGCGGGGCTGGCAGGATTTCCTTGGGGAAGGCGCTGACCGCCACCGGCAGGGTGAACTCCATCGGTGCAAAGCTGTTGAAACTCTCCCAATAGAGCCTCGCCGAAGATGCCCCGGTGCCGGGCAGCCAATAGAGCATGATGTTGTCGAGGATCTGATCTTGGCTGAGCGCATCGTAAGGCGATCCGTTGTTGTCGGTCCAGGCCCACATCTTCTCGAGGACCCATCCAGCCAGACCCACCGGGCTATCGACCAGCCCATAGCCGACCGATTGCGGGCGGGTGCTCTGCTGCTTGGAATAGCCCGAATCCCAATCCTGATAATGCTGCAGGGCCTTCAGCGCCTTCTGATCGGCGGGCGAAGGGTCCGCCAGGTCATCGGGCTCCGGCCGGGCGATCGGCATGTTGACATGGATGCCCAGGCAGCCCTCGGGTTTGATGATCCCGATCGCGCCGGTCACCGCACTTCCCCAGTCGCCGCCCTGCGCGACCCAGCGGGTGTAGCCGAGGCGTTGCATCAGCTCGATCCAGCAGAAAGCGATCTTGGGCACGCCCCAACCGGTCTCGGCCGGCTTGTCCGAAAAGCCGAAGCCCGGCAGCGAAGGCGCGACCACGTGGAAGGCCAGCTCACCTTCGGGTGGGTTGGTGAGCGCGTCGATCACCCCCATGAATTCGATCACCGAGCCCGGCCAGCCATGCGTCATCAGCAAAGGCACGGCATCGCTGCGCGGTGAGCGGACGTGAAGGAAGTGTATGTCGAGGCCCTGGATCTCGGTCTTGAACTGCCCCAACGCATTGAGCCGCGCCTCGCAGCGGCGCCAGTCATACTGGTTGCGCCAATAGCCGACGAGGTCCTGCAGCACCGCCAGCGGTGTGCCCTGCGACCAGTCGGCAACGGTTTCCTTGTCCGGCCAGCGGGTCATATCGAGCCGCGCGTTGAGATCGTCGAGCTGGGCCTGGGGGATATCGAGGGTGAAGGGATGGATATCGGTCATTGGCCATTCTCCATCGCAGCCTTGGAGGCCGCCTCGATCCGGCTGCGATCCGCGAGCATCAAGGTACTGCTTGCCGTCGCCAGCAGCTCCCCCGCAGCGTCTTTCAAATTCCCCTCGACAAACGCGGTCTTGCGCCCGGCTTTTACGATCCAGCCCTCGGCAAAGACCACGCCGGGCCGTGCGGGGGCGAGGAAGCTGACTTTCAGTTCCAGCGTCATCGGCACCACGCCTTCGCCCACTTTGGCGATCAGCGCGTGGGCCATGGCGGCGTCGATCCAGCCCGAGACGAACCCGCCCTGCACCACTCCGCCCGAATGGCATTGTTCGGGCTTGGCGACATATTCGAGCTGCGAACGCCCGGCCGCGGCGTCCATGCTGACGATCCGGGTCAGGCCCATCACTTCATAAAGCGAATTCTCAGCCATCAGTTGATCGCCGCATAGATCAGGGTCTTGAGCTCGCGCCGGACCGGATAGGTACTGCTGGGCGAAAGCTGGGTCATGAAGACCATCGTCACTTCCTCGACCGGATCGACGAAGAAGTAGGTTGAGAACATGCCGCCCCAATTGAACTCGCCGACCGATCCCGGCAGCATCGAACGCGCCGGGCTGAGGTTGACCGCAAAGCCCAAGCCAAAGCCAACCCCGCCGAATGCTTCCTCGCTGAACAGCGATTTCGACATGCTGGCGATGTCGGCCCCGCCCGGCAAGTGGTTCTGGGCCATCAGCTCCAGCGTCTTGCGGCCGATCACCCGCTCGCCTGCCAGCATGCCGCCACCCAGCAGCATGGTGGTGAAGCGGTGATAGTCGAGCGCGGTCGAAACCAGTCCGCCCCCGCCCGAAAGCTGCTTGGGCATCCGGCTCCAGGCGCTTGCCCCGCCCTTGTCGTACATTACCCGGCCTTTGCCTGGCACGAAAGTGTAGCAATCGGTTAGTCGGTCGATCTTGTCCGCCGGAACCATGAACCCGGTGTCGTGCATTCCCAGCGGCGCAAAGATGTGTTCGGCAAAATAGGCGTCAAGGCTTTGCCCCGAAAGCCGCTGCACCACCGCGCCGAGCACGTCGGTCGAGACCGAATAGTTCCACGCAGTGCCAGGCGAAAACTCCAGCGGCAACTTGCCCAGCGCGGCGACCAGTTCATCCAGAGAGAGGTTGCCGTGCCAGTTCTCCAGCTTGCCCTCGCGGTGGGCGAGATCGATGTTGCTGCGGTTCTGGAAGGAATAGGTCAGGCCAGAGGTGTGGCGCAGCAGATCCTGCATGGTCATCACCCGCTCACACGGGCGGGTCAGGAACGGCACTCCGCCCCCGCCGCCGGCATAGACGCCCAGCCCCTTGAATTCGGGCAGAACGTGATGGACCGGGGTTTCGAGCGCGACTCTGCCCGCCTCCAGCAGCTGCATGAAAGCGATCGAGGTGACCGGCTTGGTCATCGAGGCGATGCGGAAGATCGAGCTCTCATCGATCGCCTTGCCGCCCTCACGCGCCGGGCCTTGCGAGGAGAAATGCGCAATCTCGCCTTTGTGCGCGACCAGCACCTGGGCGTGCGGCAGCAGGCCGGTGTCGAGGTAGCGTTCTTTGACGAAGCGATCGATCAGCGCGAGGCGCGCAGGATCGAATTTGCCGGTGGGGTTGGTGACAGTCATGGGGCTCCGCGGATAATCGGTTGCAGTTTCGCACCGACTATTGCGGGTGGAGCGCCCGAGGGCAAGCGCGAAGCGGGCCAGGCCCACTCCGCCTTGTCATCCTTCTAGTATTTGTTCGCGGTCATGAAGGCGAAGCGCTTTACCCGGCCTTCGATCAAATGCTTCTTGAGCTTTTGGCGCATCTCTTCCGCGCCTTCGCTGGTTAGGCAGACCAGGTGCGTGCCGCCAGAGGGCAGCGTTTCGATCGCGCTGATCGCGACCTTGGCTGTGAGGCACAGCGCGGTGACTTCGGCTTCGGGCAGCCGTATGTTCATCGCCCGGCTCATGCCGCCAGCTCCAGCCGATATTGCGATACGCCGAGTTGGCCGCGCAGCAGATTGATCCGCCCGGCCAGATCGGCAATCGCCACGCCGCACGGCTTGACGCCCGCGCGCGACAATTCATCGGCGCGGATCAGCGCAACCTGATGGTTGAACAGAAGGGTATTGAGATCCAAAGCATCGCTCCCGGTGCGGGAGCGCGGATGGTCTCTCAGTCGCCGACTTGCAGTCTGGTCAAAGCGATGTTGGCGATATGGTGACGATGCGCGGATTTTCAAGGCCAACCCACGGTCAACGGGTCTGGCCAAGTGCCCGTCCTTTGGCTTAGGGCGCAATCCGATGACCCAGCCGCCCCCAATCCGCGTCGCCGCGCTCTATCGCTTCAGTTCGATGAACGATTTGCCGGGGCTGCGGTCGCGCTTGCTGACGCTGAGCCAGGCGCAGCAGATCAAGGGCACGCTGCTGATCGCGCCTGAGGGGATCAACGGGACCATCGCCGGAACCGACGCAGCGATCGACACGATGATTGCGGCCTTGCGCGAGCTTCCCGGCTGCGCTGATCTCGAGGTCAAATACTCCTGCGCCCCGGCGCTGCCGTTCCAGCGGATGAAGGTGCGGATCAAGCGCGAGATCGTCACCATGGGTCAGCCGCAAGTCGATCCGCTCGCCCCCGGCCACCACCTGTCGTCCAAGGAGTGGAACGCGCTGATCGCCGATCCCGAAACAGTCGTGATCGATACCCGCAACCTCTACGAGGTGGCGATCGGCACTTTCGCCCGCGCGATCGATCCCGGCACCCGCAGCTTCCGTGAATTTCCCGGCTGGTTTCGCCAGCACCGCGAGCAACTGCTGGGTCACGGCAAGCCGCCCAAAGTGGCGATGTTCTGCACCGGCGGCATCCGCTGCGAAAAATCGACCGCGTTCCTCAAGGCCGAGGGGATCGAGGAGGTCTTTCACCTCAAGGGCGGAATCCTGAGATACCTCGAGGAGGTGCCCGAGGAGCAGAGCCTGTGGCAGGGCGAATGCTATGTCTTCGATGAGCGGGTCAGCGTGGGGCACGGGCTGGTGCCGGGGCGCCATCTGAGTTGCAAGGAATGTGGGATGCCGTTGCAGCAAGGGCAGGATTGCATGGAATGCCGTGCCAAGACGTAATCCAGCCCCTTTACACCGCGCGCTCCCCCCGCCATAGGCTGTGCCCATGATCTCGCGGCTTCCATCGGCTCTGGGCCTTACCCTGCGACTTATCCGCCCTTGGGCGTGAGCTGGCGTGCGCACTGAGCGGCACGCAGCGCCGCTCAGGGGATGAGAGACACCGCCACACTGTCGCCAAGCCAATCAGAGATACCGTCATGACCATGCTGAAGAACCCGGGCGCCAAATACCGCGCCTTTCCGCCGATCAATCTGCCTGACCGAACCTGGCCGTCAAAGGTCATCGAGAAAGCCCCGCGCTGGCTTTCGACCGACTTGCGCGATGGCAACCAGGCACTGATCGATCCGATGGGCGCGGAAAAGAAGATGCGCTTTTTCGACCTGCTGCTGAAAGTCGGCTGCAAGGAGATCGAGGTTGGCTTCCCGGCCTCAGGCGCAACCGATTTCGATTTCATCTCGGGTCTGGTCAAGAATGATCGAATTCCCGAAGACGTCACCGTCCAAGTGCTCACCCAGTCGCGCCGCGACCTGATCGAGACCAGCTTCGCCAGCCTTGAAGGCGCGAAGACCGCGATCGTTCACCTCTATAACGCGGTCTCGCCGGTCTGGCGCCGGGTGGTGTTTGGCATGTCCAAGGACGAGGTCAAGGCGATCGCGATCGAGGGCGCCAAGGTGCTGCGAGATCAGGCGGCCAAGTATCACGGCACCGACTGGCGCTTTGAATACAGCCCCGAAACCTTCTCGACCGCCGAAGTCGAATACTCGGTCGAAGTCTGCGCGGCGGTGATGGAAGTGCTCCAGCCAACGACCGAAAAGCCGATCATCTTCAACCTGCCGGCCACAGTCGAATGCGCCACCGCGAACATCTATGCCGACCAGATCGAGCTGTTCGGCCGCCTGATCCCCAACCGCGATGCGGTGGTGATCAGCCTCCACACCCACAACGATCGCGGCACCGGGATCGCAGCCTGCGAACTGGGACTGATGGCCGGGGCCGACCGGGTCGAAGGCTGCCTGTTCGGCAACGGCGAGCGCACCGGCAACTGCGACTTGGTCACCGTTGCGCTCAACATGTACACTCAAGGGGTTGATCCGGGTCTCGATTTCTCCAACATTGACGAGATCGCGGCGACCGTTGCCTATTGCAATCAGCTGCCGATCCACCCGCGCCATCCCTATGTCGGCGAG
>JANPMA010000137.1:0-12870 GCA_031422595.1 Novosphingobium sp.
CCAGGCTGCGCAGATTGGCCGCCTGAATCGCCGGGCCATCGGCCATCGGATCGGTGAACGGCATGCCCAGCTCGATCACATCCGCGCCGCCTTCGACCAGCGCGTCGAGGATTGCGGCGGTCGGGCCATCACCCCCGGTGATGAAGGTGACAAGCGCGGGGTGGCCCTTGGCGAAAGCGGCGGCGAGGCGGTCAGTCATCGAGTTCTGCCAAGTCAATTTCGATTGGTTCGGGAAGGTTGGAGCCGCACCAAGGGCAGAACCCGATTGCGTAACCTGATGATGCGTAGCCGTCCTCGCCATCGTGAATCAGAAGCAGATACCGCAGTGTATGCTTCGAGTATGAAACGACAGCGTCCGGGCATTCTTCTCTTACCGGATGTTGCTCGCAAACACGCTCGACCTGTTGCCGCATCTCGTCACAGCAGTGGCTCACAACGTCACCCCCAGATGCTCCGCGACCGAGAAGATGTCCTTGTCGCCGCGGCCGCACAGGTTGACCAGGATCACGCTGTCCTTGGGCATGGTCGGCGCGACTTTCATCACTGCGGCAATCGCGTGGGCCGGCTCCAGCGCCGGGATGATGCCTTCGGTGCGGCAGAGCAGCTGGAAGCCTTCGAGCGCTTCGGTGTCGGTAACACTGGTGTAGTCGACCCGGCCGACTTCCTTGAGCCAGGCATGTTCGGGCCCGATCCCCGGGTAGTCGAGGCCTGCGCTGATTGAGTGGCCCTCGGTGATCTGGCCGTCGGCGTCCTGCAGCAGGTAGGTCTTGTTGCCGTGGAGGATGCCCGGGCGTCCGCCGGCGAGGCTGGCGGCGTGCTCCTTGTCGAGCCCGTGGCCCGCCGCTTCAACGCCGAGCATCTTCACGTCCGCATCATCGAGGAACGGATGGAACAGCCCGATCGCATTGCTGCCCCCGCCGATCGCGGCGACCAGCAGGTCGGGCAGGCGGCCGGTACGGGCGAGCATCTGGGCGCGGGCTTCCTTGCCGATCACGCTTTGGAAATCGCGGACCAGCTCCGGATAAGGGTGTGGTCCTGCGGCGGTGCCGATGATGTAGAATGTGTCGTGGACGTTCGCGACCCAGTCGCGCAGCGCCTCGTTCATCGCGTCTTTCAGCGTCGCGGCCCCGGCGGTCACGGGGCGCACTTCAGCGCCGAGCAGCTTCATCCGGAACACGTTCGGCGCCTGGCGGGCGACATCGGTCGCGCCCATGAACACCACGCAGGGCAGCCCGAAGCGGGCGCAGACCGTGGCGGTGGCGACCCCGTGCTGGCCCGCGCCGGTCTCGGCGATGATCCGGGTCTTGCCCATCCGCATCGCCAGCAGGATCTGGCCGATGCAAGTGTTGATCTTGTGCGCGCCGGTGTGGTTGAGCTCATCACGCTTGAACCAGATCTGTGCCCCGCCAAGCTCTTCGGTGATGCGCGGGGCGAAGTAGAGCGGGCTGGGGCGGCCGACATAGTGTTCGAGCAGATCGTCGAATTCGGCCTGGAACGCCGGGTCAGCCTTGGCTGCGGTATATTCCCGTTCGAGGTCGAGAATCAGCGGCATCAGTGTTTCGGCGACATAGCGGCCGCCGAACTGGCCGAAATGGCCATGCTCGTCGGGCTGATTGCGAAACGAATTTGCTTGGGTGGAGGCAGTCATGACCAAGTCGCGTTGGCAGACTGGTCCGGCGAAGTCCAGCCTCCGCGCCGCTTTTGGGGGCTGGAAGGTGCAGCGCAAGAGCACCCATCGCACCAGCGACCTGTGGCAAGTTTGCCACAAGGTTTCCGAATTTTGAAATTATCTAACAACGCGTTCATTGAAGCGCAAGGTGACGCACCCCATTTCCCGCTCACGCCCTGCACGCTCAGGGCAAGCGTCAGGCGATCAATGGATTGACCTGGCGACCAATTCCTAATGCATTGTTAACGAATTGGTTAAGTATCGTCTGTCGCATTTGTACAAAATCTTTTAGTTCCATGGCGTGTTCGTACAAGAAATGTTGCACAAAAACCACACATGTGCACTTTGTTGTAGGAAATTTGCCACGTTCATCTGGCGCTCAGGGAATTGAATGCTACATGCCCCTTACCAAAGGGGCGCAACCACCTCTAGTTGGAGAATGAAAATGAAGAAATTTATCCTGCCCGTACTGGCCACTCTGGCCTTCGCCACCCCGGCTCTGGCCAACGAAGGCCGCGTCGAAGCGCGCGGCGGCGTGATCTGGTCGAACGGCTCGAGCGAAGACACCTGGGGCGTTGCCGCCGGTTATGACTTTGACCTCGGCAGCTCGGCTTTCGCTGGCGTCGAAGTGTCGGGCGACAAGATCGGCACTTCGGGCACCAAGGTTGCCTTTGGCCTCAACACCCGTCTCGGCATCAAGGCCGGTGAAGGCACCCGCCTGTACGGCGTCGGTGGCTACACCACCGAAGCTTGCGACGGCTGCGAAGGTCAGTGGGACCTGGGCGCTGGCGTGGAACAGAAGGTTTCGGGCCCGGTCTATGTGAAGGCCGAATACCGCCACTACTTCGAAAACAACATGGTTCTCGGCGCTGACGCGCTGGTGGCCGGCGTGGGCGTGCGCTTCTAAGCAAGCGCGGCTCCAAGCCAAACAGCGGGGCGGTCCGGAAACGGGCCGCCCCGTTTTGCATCTGGGGCAGATTGGTTTGGGCTCTGTGGCCCAGCCGTGCGATAGTCTGGCCAACGACCAGGCTCCTGACACGATTGGAAACACCCGATGAAACTCAAGCACTTCTATGCGCCGTTGGCTTTGGCCGGTCTGATTGCCGGTTCGGCCCCTGCCATGGCCGGCGCACGGGTCGAAGCACGGGTCGGGGTTCTGTCGGAGGGTGGAAGCACCGTCACCATCGGCGGGATCGCGGCGGGCTATGATTATGACCTGCCGGGCCCGGTGTTTATCGGTGCCGAGGCGTCGATCGACAACAATTTCACCAGTTCCAGCACTGGCGATGTCGAACTGCTGGTCGGCTTGTCGGCGCGGGCCGGGATCAAGGTCGGGGTCGGCGGACGGGCCTTTGTCACCGCAGGCGCAACGTTTCGTTCGATCGACAATTCGCCCTATCATGCCGGGGCGGGCTACCAGCAGGCGATCGGCCCCAAGTTCTACCTCAAGGCCGAATATCGCCACTTCTTCGCCACCGGCGTCAATGACGATGGCGATGCGGCGATGGCCGGCGTGGGTTTCAAGTTCTAACGCAGGGCCAAGCGCACCGCGTCGCAAAACCGGGTGATCAGGGCAGCGTCCTTGACCCCCGGCGCGCTTTCGACGCCAGAAGAGCAATCGACCAGGGGGGCACCGGTGGCGGCGATTGCCCCGCCGACATTGTCCGGGGCCAGCCCCCCGGCCAGTCCCCAGGGCAGCGGGGCTTTCCAACCTGCCAGCAGCGACCAGTCGAAGCTCAGCCCCATTCCGCCGGGCAGCGTGCCCTTTGGAGTCTTGGCATCGAGCAGCACGAAATCAGCCGTCCCGGCAAAGCGCGCAACCCGGTCGAGATCGGCGCGCGCGGCGATTGGCAGGGCTTTCCAGACCGGCAGGCCGAAGCGCTGGCGGGCCTGGGCGAGGCGCTCGGGGCTCTCTTGCCCATGGAACTGCAAGGCATCAAGCGGCGCGGCGGCGAGCACTTCGGCCAGCAGGTCATCGTCCGGATCAACGAAGACCCCGACGCATTCAATCCTCCCGGCCGCCTGCCGGGTCAGTTCGCTCGCCTGCCCCGGTGTAACGAAACGGGGCGAGGGCGGGTAGAAATTCAGCCCGACATAGTCCGCCCGCCCGGCAATCGCCGCCTCGAGCGTTTCGGCGGTGGACAGGCCGCAGATCTTGATCTTGGGGGCAGGCATGACCCGCCCCCTAGCGAAGCGGCTGTTATGGCGCCAGTTCGAACTGCACCGTCACATTGGCCCCGGCCTCAACCTCGCCGGCCGAAATCGGGGTTGGCGCGGAGTCCGCTGACTTCATGGCCATGGCATAGACCGGCTGCGGCGGTGAATAGCCGCCGCCTTCGCTGATCGAAACGATCCGCACCACGCGCAGCCCGGCGGCGCGGGCATAGAGGTCGGCGCGGGCACGAGCATTCTTCATCGCGGCCACCCGGGCCTCGTCATTGGCGGCCGAAGGATCGGCCATCTGGAAGCTGGGGCCGCTGACCTGGTTGGCGCCCGAAGCGACCAGCGCGTCGAGCACTTTGCCAAAGCCCTTGATATCGCGGCTGCGGATCGAGACCGTGTTGTTGGCCTGGTAGCCCACGATCCGCGGTTCCTGCGTCATTTGCCCGTTGGGGCCGATCACCGGCTGGCCATAGACCGGGTTCAGGCTGATATTGCTGGTCTGGACGTCCTTGTCGGCGATCCCCGCTTTCTTGAGCGAGGCGATCACCCGGTTCATCGCCGCGGCGTTGGCGGAAAGCGCTTCCGATGCGGCCTTGCCTTCGCTGACCACCCCGGCGCTGAACACCGCCAGATCGGGCACGCGGGTGCTCTTGCCTTCGGCGGAAACGGTCAGCAGCGTGCTGGTCGCGGCGATGGCGGGCTGGGTATCGTGGGCCATGGCGGTTCCCGGAAAGGAGAGGGCAAGGGCAAGCGGTGCGAGAGCGAATTTGAGAGATTTCATGGTGTTACTCCTTGGAGTTGCCCCCCCTATGCAGCGCGCTGCCTTTCGCGCGGCTGAATTTCAAAGCGTCGCTTCGATCGCTCTTGCGGCCGCTGCGGGATCCTCGGCCCGAGCGATCGGGCGGCCGATCACCAGCACGCTGGCCCCGGCATCACGGGCCTGGCGCGGAGTGACGGTTCTCTTTTGATCGCCCGTTCCGGCGACAGGGCGCTTCTGGTCGCCGAGCTTGCCATTGGCCGGGCGCAGGCCAGGCACCACCAGGAACCCGTCTTTCCATTGCGAGTGGACCGCAGCCACCTCGTGCCCCGAGCAGACGATTCCATCGAGCCCCGAAGCGTGGGCCAGTTCTGCGAGCCGCATCACCTGATCATAGGCGGTGCCTTCGAGTCCCGTGGTGGCCATGTCGGCTTCGTCCAGGCTGGTCAGCAGCGTCACGCCGACCACCTTGCAATGCTCCCCGGCGGCGGCCTTGGCATCTTCCATCATCGCGCGTCCGCCGCCGGCGTGGATCGTGACGATCGCCGGTTCCAGCACATGGATCGCCTGCATCGCCCCGGCCACGGTGTTGGGAATGTCGTGCAGCTTGAGATCGAGGAAGATCGGCAGCCCGATCTTGGCGATTTCGTGCACTCCGTGGTGGCCGTGGGCATAGAAGAATTCGAGCCCCAGCTTGAGCCCGCCAATGTGGCCCTTGACCTTGCGGGCAACGGCATCGGCGGTTTCGAGCCGGGGGAAATCGAGTGCTAGATAGATCGGGTTGGTCATGACGGGCTGACGGGCGGCTCCTGTTGGGGATCGAGTTGAGTGGAGGTGGCGATCGGCGCCGGATTGGCCGAAGTCACGGCCTTGACTGAATTTTCAAGCGCCCCGATCCGCCGGTTCCAGCGCCAGGACGCGCCTTTGTGGAGCAGCCACATCGGCACCAGCCCCAACGCAAACGACAGCAGCACCAGCGCGGGCAGCTTGGTCTGAAGGATCAGCCCCTCCCAGATCTTGACTTCGACATCCTGCCAGTTGTTGACCGAGAACAGCAGCAGCGCCACCAGCACCAGTACCCACACGATCGTCCGGATTACTTGCATCGACCAGCTCCTCTTTGGCTGTCAGGGAGTTGGCGCAATGCTAGGCGAGTTGCCGGGCGTTGCAACGCCTTTCGACAGGAAAGCGTCGAGATCGGCGGCCGAGCGTTCGGGCGTTTCCTCCATCGGGATGTGGCCGATGCCGGGATAGACGATCTTGGTCGAACCCTTGATCCGCTGCGCGAACCAGTCCGCCCCGCTGACCGGGATCAGTTTGTCCTCCGCGCCCCACAGGATCAGCGTCGGGGTCTGGATGGTGCCGACCTTGTCCATGTCGCGCGTCCGCCCGGCATAGGTGGCGAAGCGCTGCCCGGTCGCCTCGCGGTTGCCGGGGTAACGGTTGAGCTCCCAATAGCGGTCAATCGCCTCGGGTGTGACGATCGCCTGGTTCGAAACCGACTGGTGCATCGACTTTTCGAACAGCGAACGCGGGGTGATCACCAGCGCCAGCTTGTTGAGGCCGGGCGTGCGCGCAATCCGAAAACCGATCGGCAGCTTCTTGTTGGGGTCTTCGGGCGGCCCACCGGCATCGACCAGCACCAGGTGGGTCAGCTTGTCGCCATGGGCCAGGGCATATTCCCAGGCGACGAAGCCGCCCATTGAATTGCCGGCTAGCGCGAACTTGCTCACCCCCAGTTTGACCATCAGGGCATCGAGCGTGGCGACGAAAGCATCGGCGTCATATTTGCCCGCCGGGTTCGGCCCGGTCAGCCCGTGGCCGATCTGGTCCAGGCTGATGATCCGGTACTTGGCCCCCAGCCGCGCCACCCAGGGCTCCCAGGTGTGGAGCGAGGCGTTGGAACCGTGGAGCAGCACCAGCACCGGACCATCGCGCTTGCCCTCGTCGCGGACATGCATGGTGAGGCCGCCGCCCAGATCGACGAACTGCGAGGCGGAATTGGCGTATTTGGCCTTCATCGCTGCGGGATCAGTATCGGGGGCATAGCCCCAGACGAACAGGGCGATCAGGGCCAGGGCAACGAAGCCCAGGAAATATTTCAGGAACCGCTTCATTGCCCTGCTTCCTTCCTATTCCCCGAACACCCGGGCGAAGATCGTGTCGATTGCCTTGAAGTGATAATCGAGGTTGAACTTTTCCTCGAGCTCCCCAGCGCTCATCACGCTGGCGACTTCCGGATCGGCCTTGAGCAGTTCCAGCAAGCTGAGCTGGCCGTCGCTTTCCCAAACCTTCATCGCATTGCGCTGGACCAGGCGATAGGCCGCGTCGCGCTCCAGCCCGGCTTGCGTGAGCGCCAGCAGCACCCGCTGCGAATGGACCAGACCGCCCATCTTATCGAGGTTGCGTCGCATCCGCTCGGGATAGACCAGCAGCTTGTCGACCACCGAAGTCAGTCGCGCCAGTGCGAAGTCCAGCGTGATCGTTGCGTCGGGGCCGATGAAGCGCTCGACCGAGGAGTGCGAGATATCGCGTTCGTGCCACAGCGCGACATTCTCCAGCGCCGGGGTCACCGCCGAGCGGACCATCCGGGCCAGGCCCGTGAGGTTTTCGGTCAGGATCGGGTTGCGCTTGTGCGGCATGGCCGACGAGCCCTTTTGGCCGGGCGAGAAATATTCCTCGGCCTCCAGCACTTCGGTGCGCTGCAAGTGGCGGATCTCGACCGCCAGCCGCTCGATTGAGCTGGCGATCACCCCCAGCGTAGCGAAGTACATCGCATGGCGATCGCGCGGGATCACCTGGGTAGAGACCGGCTCGACCGCCAGGCCCAGCTTATCGGCGACGTATTCTTCTACCGCCGGAGCGATATTGGCGAAGGTGCCAACCGCGCCCGAAATCGCACAGGTCGCGATCTCGACGCGGGCAGCGATTAGGCGGGCCTTGCACCGCGAAAACTCTGCATAGGCCTCGGCCAGCTTCTTGCCGAAGGTGGTCGGCTCGGCATGGATCCCGTGGCTGCGGCCGATGGTGGGGGTGTACTTGTGCTCCAGCGCACGGCGCTTGATCGCGGCGAGGAGGTCATCGAGATCGGCCAGCAGCAGGTCTGATGCCTGCGCCAGTTGGACCGACAGCGTGGTATCGAGCACGTCGGAGCTGGTCATCCCCTGGTGCATGAAGCGCGCCTCGGGGCCGACCTGCTGGGCGACCCAATCGAGGAATGCGATCACGTCGTGCTTGGTCACCGCCTCGATCGCGTCGATCGCGGCGACGTCAATCTTCGGATTGGTCGCCCACCAGTCCCACAGCGCCTTGGCCCCGCTGGCCGGAACCACGCCCAGTTCGCCCAGCTTCTGGGTCGCATGCGCCTCAATCTCGAACCAGATGCGATAGCGCGCTTCCGGCTCCCAGATCGCGGTCATCGCGGGACGGGCGTAACGGGGGACCATCTCTTTCGACTCCTGTTTGGCAGTTGCGGCGGCGCTAGGGCGAGGGGGCGGGGAAGGCAAGGGGGGCGGACTGTTGCGCGAAACGCAAGTTGAAGAAACACATGCGGAGCGCCTTGAAGTATCTTCCATAGAGCCAAGTCCGGATGCACGAAAGCCGCGCTGGCTGGCGCGGCTTTCGAAAGGGCTTGGCAATGGTCGGGCGCGAATCATCGCAGCGGTTCTGACGGACACATGGCCGGGAGGATGGCAGAAACAGGTTGTGTAGGAAAATGCGGACAACCCCTGGCACCGTCACCGGGGTTTGGTCCCAATCCCTGCAAAGACCTCGCTGGTATCCATTCTCACCCCGCGCAAGGCCTCGGTGTGGCAGAGCTCACCGCGCAAGGTTGCATCGGCATAGGTCGCAAGCAGCGACCGGCGCCTTGCTCCGCTGTGGTTGGTCGTGGCGCCGTGGAGCAGATTAGCGTCCATCACCACAATGTCTCCGGCCAGGCCTGCGAAGATCACGGGCTCGGCATCGCTGGCCCCGCGATGCGAGCGCGGCACCGCCTGGGTCGCGCCGTTTTCGGGACCGAATGCGTCCAGAAAAACCATCGCGATGGCGAATTGCCGCTCCGATCCTTCCGCATCGCGGTGCAAGTCCTGTGTGCGGTTCCCCGGCAAGGGCTCGCGCCCATCGACCTGCATCAGGAAAAACGGCGCGCCGATCAGCTGGCCGGCAGCTGCAACCACGTCAGGCAAGCGGCAAATCACCTGAATGGCCGGATCGCAATCGAGCTGCGAAAACCGCCAGTCTGCATCGCGCGGGCAAGGCCAGTCCGGCGACGGCACAAACCCCGCCTCGAAGGCGCTCTGGGCGCGGACTAGCAGGTCTTGAGCAACTGCCGCGCGCAGGACAACGAAGCCTTCGGTGAGGAGCGTGCTCATGGATAAGGTCAAGCCGCGACTGGCGGTTCGTCGTAAGTCCCTTGGGCGGTAATCGCCGCATCGGGTGCACCCAGGATCGCTTTGAGCGTCTCGACCGGATAGGCCAGCTGCGGCTTGCCTTCGTCATACGCGGGTTGCGGCACCGGTCCTGCGGCCAGGCCCTGCGGCGGGTTCAGCATGGCCTGCGCCTCATCGCCCGAAATGCCGCATTGGGCCAGCATCGCCGGATCAACCCACCGCGCCGGGTCAACTTCGCTCACCGCATAGCTCACTTCCAGCGTCAGTCCTTCCGGCCCGGCGAAGTAGATCGATTTGCAGAAGCCATGCCCGATCGGGCCGATCGCGGGGACGCCGTGGCTGCGGATGCGGTTTTGCATCGCCATCAGCCCGGCTTCGTCGGGGACGCGAAAGGCGATGTGCTGGGTCACGCCTGCTGCGCACTTGCCCGCGCCGGTGCCGGCGTGGGTGATCCCGATGGTGCTGGGGATATCCTCGATCCCGGCCAGTTCGACCACCGAAAAAAAGCTGTCATCGGCCATCTTCAGGAAAGCATGCTTGCCGCCCGGCACGCCGTGCATCTCGAACAGGGCGACCAGCGGGAAGCCCATCACCTGGGTGAAGAAGGCCAGCTGCTCCTTCATCTGGGCCGACATGATCGCGATGTGATGGATACCATCGGGCTGCTGGACGGTCATGCATGCTCTCCTCGTTGCGGGGAAGCTAGCACGGCTTTGGCGGCTGGGTAGGGGAATTGTTGGGCTCACGCGGAGACGCGGAGACACGGAGAAAGTATGAGCGCCGCAGGCAGTTTTCTTTCTGCACGGCTGCTGCGTCTGCAGCGAGGCATGCTTGGCATAGCGGCTTCGCCGCAGACGACTCCAAATCCTCCGCGCCTCCGCGTCTCCGCGTGAACCAAAATCTGGACAACCGCCCTCGCACAAGCCACCAAGCAGCCAGTGCAGTCGCTCGCTTTACAACGCCGTTCGTTTCTGGCCGCCGGGGCCGCGATGATGCTTGTCCCGGCTAGCCTGCGCGCGCAGGAGGTTCGCATGTTCCAGTCAAACCGTCCGCTGCTGGCCGCGCGCAAGTTCGTTTCGAAAGCGGTCGAGCGCGAGATTGATCGGGTTTCTGGCCTGATCAAGGACCCGGAACTGGCCTGGATGTTCCAGAACTGCTTTCCCAATACGCTCGATACCACGGTGCACATGGGCAAGGTCGATGGCCACGACGATGCCTTTGTGATCACCGGCGATATCGCAGCGCTGTGGCTGCGCGATTCGGCGGCGCAGTTGCGGCCCTATCTGCATCTGGTGCGCGATGATCCGCAGCTGACCAGCCTGTTCCGCGGCCTGATCCGCCGCCACGCGCGCTGTGTGTTGCTGGACCCTTATGCCAATGCCTTCACGCGCGATCCCAGCTCGACCGAAGGGCTGCACTGGTCGCGCGGCGACAGGACCGAGATGAAACCCGGCGTGGCCGAGCGCAAGTGGGAGGTCGATTCGCTGTGCTATGTGCTGCGGCTGGCGCACGATTACTGGCGGGCAAGCGGCGATAGCGAGCCGTTTGACGCCACCTGGGCAGCCGCCGCAAAGACGATTGTTGCGACGTTCAAGGAACAGCAGCGCACCTCCGGCCCCGGCCCCTACCGCTTCCAGCGCCGCAGCGACCAGCCGACTGAAACCACCTTGGCCGGGATCGGCGTGCCGACCCGCAAGACCGGGCTGATCCATTCGGCCTTCCGCCCCAGCGACGATGCCTGCACCTTCCCCTGCAACATCCCCGGCAACCTGTTCGCGGTTGCGACCTTGCGCGAGCTGGCCGAAATGGCCAGCGGAGTGCTCCACGATGCCGCGCTGGCCGCCGAAGCCCTGGCCCTCGCGGATGGGCTTGAGCGCGCGGTCTATGCCCACGGCACCATGCGCCTGCCTGATGGCCGCCAGGTCTTCGCCTATGAGACCGACGGTTATGGCAACCACCTGTTCATGGACGATGCCAATGTCCCCTCGCTGCTGGGGCTGGCCTATCTGCGCGCGGTTCCGGCCGATAGCGCGCTGTGGCAGACCACCGCTGCGGCGGTGTGGAGCGATGCCAATCCGTGGTTCTTCTCGGGATCCGCGGCTGAAGGGATCGGCGGGCCGCATATCGGCGAAGGCCAGGTCTGGCCGATGTCGATCATCGTGCGCGCACTCTCGTCGAGCGACGATGCGGTGATTGCCGGGGCGCTCAAGACCCTGCGCGCGACCCATGCCGGGACCGGCTTCATGCACGAAGCCTTCGACAAGGACGATCCGGCGAAATTCACCCGCAAATGGTTCGCCTGGACCAACGGGTTGTTCGGCGAACTGGTGGTGAAAGTGGCCAACGAACGGCCGCACCTGCTGGCGGCGGACTACGCAATCTAGGCGGGCCAGGCGAAGTCCAGCGCCACCTCACCCGTCACCGCGCCACTCGCGTCGAAGCTGCGCTCGGTAATGCGCCCGCGTCCTTCCGCATCGACCGCGATCACCGTCGAACAGCGCGTTCCGTAGGCCGGGTTGACGATGAACACCGATGAGAAGCTATCTTCGGGATCGGGGCTTTCCGGCGTCGGATCGCGCAGTGCGGCGAACAGCACTTCCTGATCCTCGTAAGCTTCGAGCCACTCAGCCAGCGCGCCTTCCAGCCGCGCGGTCTTGAACCAGCGGTCACCGTGCGCGCCGTTGGACAGTCCGTGAATTCCGGGATCGAGCCCAAGCCGGTAGGGATCGGGGTGGTTGGTCAGGAAGGTCAGTTGCTCAGGCCCGGCCAGCCACAGGTTGAACGGGTTCATACCCTCAATTCCCGTCGGCTCCGTGCCGTCCAGCCAATCGGTCACCAGGCTCCCGCGCGAAGCCATGTCCGGCCGGGGATAGCCCGGGACCCGCAAATTGGTGACCAGCCCGAACCGGCCTGCGCTGACCCCCAGCCAGGTTCCACCGGCCTCAAGGTCGCGTCCGGCGATCAACCCGCTGTCCCACCGCGCCAGCGGGGCGGCAGGGCGCAAGTGGTATTCGTCGCGATTGCCAATCGCCACCAGCCGCCAACGCGGATGCGCGGCCCAGGCGATCGCGGCAACGCACATGGCTAGATCCTCCCCGGCACGGGAAGGGGGACCACGAAGTGGTGGAGGGGTACGGGCGAGTGATCACAACCTTGCCGGCCAGATCGGGACCACTCGCGCGTACCCCTCCACCATGCTGCGCATGGTCCCCCTCCCCGTGCCGGGGAGGAATGGGCGCCGCAACTCATATCAGCCCCTTGGCCTTCAAACTCACATGACCCTCTTTGCCAATGATCACATGGTCGTGAACCGTGATCCCCAAGAGCCGCCCCGCCTCGGCAATCCGCTGGGTGATCTGCACATCGGCGCGGCTGGGTTCGGGCGAGCCCGAAGGGTGGTTGTGGACCAGGATCAAGGCCGCCGCGCCGACATCGAGTGCCTTCTTGACCACCTCGCGCGGGTGGATCGCTGCTTCGTCGATGCTGCCGTTGCTGACCAGATCGTCGAGCACCAGCCGGTTTCTGGTGTCCATATAGAGCACCCGCACGCGTTCGTGGTTGAGGTGCGCCATGTCGATCGTCAGGTAATCGATCAGTGCCTGCCAGCTGGCCAGCACCGGTTGCTCCTGCACTCCGGTCCGCGCCAGCCGCCGCGCGGCCAGGGCGACGATCTTGAGCGCGGCGGCGCTGGTTTCGCCCATCCCAGGATGCTTGGCCAACGCGGCTGCGTCAGCGTTGAATACCCCTGCCAGGGTGCCGAACCGCGCCAGCAGGCTTTTTGCCAGCGGTTTCATGTCCTTGCGTGGGATCGCGGTCATCAGCAGGTATTCGAGTACCTCGTAATCGGCCAATGCCTCGTCCCCGCCGCCAAGCAGCCGGGCGCGCAGCCG
>JANPMA010000138.1:0-2610 GCA_031422595.1 Novosphingobium sp.
ACCGCGCTGACCGAAATGAACCGCATACCCACGGCGTCGGCCAGCAGCCGGGCGATGCTGGTCTTGCCGGTACCGGGCGGGCCCCACAGGATCATGCTGGAAAGCCTGCCCGCCGCGACCATCCGCCCGATCGCGCCTTCCGGGCCGGTCAGGTGCTCCTGCCCGATTACCTCGCCCAGCGCGCGCGGACGCAGGCGATCGGCGAGCGGAGCGTCTTCGCGTGGCTCATGGGTGGAAGGCGAGGGCAGGTCATTGGGGAACAGGTCGGACATCTCAGCCACGATAAGCGACTGCGCGCAAATTTGCACGGGGGGCTTGTCAGTTCGTTTATAAGATATATCTTAGAAGCATCATGAAAGGACAAATACACATGAGAATGCACGGATGCGGCCCTCGCGGCCGCGCAGCCTGGCCGATGGCCATGATGATGACCGGCTGGGGCCGCCGGTGGGGTTCCGACTGGGGCAGCGACTTCGGCGGTGGCGACTTCGCAGGCCGGGGCGGACGCGGTCCGCGCGGCCGCTCGCGGATGTTCGGATCGGGCGAACTCAGGCTGACCCTGCTGGGCCTGGTCGCCGAAACGCCTCGCCACGGGTACGAGCTGATCAAGGCGATCGAGGAGCTTTCGGGCGGCAACTATGCCCCCAGCCCGGGGGTGGTCTATCCCACGCTGAATCTGCTGACCGACGAGGGTCTGATTGTCGAGCAGGCTGGCGAGGGCGCGCGCAAATCGTTTGCGGTGACCGAGGCCGGGCGCAAGGAGCTGGGCGAGCGGACCGGCGAGTTCGAAGCGATCGTCGAGCGGCTCAAGGCCTTGGCTGAAGAGCGCGAGAAGCACAGCGCCCCGCCGCTCAAGCGGGCGATGGGCAACCTGTTCATGGCGGTCAAAAACCGCGCGATGGCCGAAGGGTTCGATCGCGACGTGCTCCACCAGATCGCCGACGTGCTCGACGAAGCGGCCCGCAAGATCGAGCGGATGTAACGCAAACCATTGAACCGGCGCGGGTTTGGGCCTGCGCCGGTTTCGTGTTAGCCTTTCCTCTGCCTCAAACAATGGAGGAGGGGGAGTATGAACAGCGAAACCCAGGCGGCCAAAGTGCCGCTGAGCTTCTGGATAATCACGGGCCTTGGCCTGCTGTGGAATGGCTTCGGGGCCTACCTTTACATGTTCAGCAAGCTCGATCCCGAAGCAGCGCTGGCTGGGGCCACGCCGGCGATGCGGGACTATGTCGCAACCGTGCCGCTGTGGGCGCACATTGGTTGGTCACTGGGGGTCTGGGGCTCGCTCGCCGGATCGCTGTTGATGCTCGCCCGCTCGCGCCATGCGGAGAGCGCATTCTTCGTTTCGCTGCTGGGCGCGCTGGCCAGCTTTGCCGCACAGGCCATGGCGGGCGTCCTGCCGGTCGGTCTGTCAGCGGGAATTGCCGCGGTGATCGCCTTCCTGTGGTGGTACTGCCGCAACGAGACTGCCAAGGGCACGCTGCGCTAAGACTTGGCCGATGCCTGCTTCTGGCGGATCAGCCTGAGGTAGGTGTCGGTCACCACCTGGTTGATCTGATCCCACGAGAAAGCCTCGGCGCGCCTGGCCCCGGCCTTGCCGTGGGCCCGCCGCAGCTTGGCATCCTCGACATAGGTGCGCAGCGCCTCGGCGAACTGGTGGACCGCGCCGGGGCGGATCAGCCGGCCCGACTTGCCGTGATCGACCAGGTTCTGGCTGCCGGTCGCGGCCGCCGCCACCACCGGCAGACCGCAAGCCATCGCTTCCAGGCTGACATTGCCGAAAGTCTCGGTGGTCGAGGGGAAGAACAGCACGTCCATCGAGGCGACCGCCATGCCGAGGTCCTTGCCCGCCATGAACCCGGCAAAGACCGCTTGCGGAAGCCGCGCTTCCAGCCAGCCACGCGCCGGGCCATCGCCGACGATCAGCGTGCGGTGCCCCACCCCGCTGCGGCGCAGCTGGTCGATCGTGTCGGAAAAGACGTCGAGCCCCTTTTCCATCACCAGCCGGCTGTGAAACCCGATCACCACCTCATCATCGCCAATCCCCAGGCCGCGGCGCCATTCCAGCGAGCGCAGCCCGGGATTGAAGATCTCGCGGTCAACCCCGCGCGACCAGATGTCGATATCGTAATTCATCCGCTGGTCGCGCAGCACCTGGGCAAAGCTCTCCGATGGGGCCACCAGCGCATCGCAGCGGCGATAGAACCGCCGCAGGATCGCCACCGCGACCGGTTCGAACCAGGCCATGTTGTAATAGCGGAAATAGGTCTCGAACCGGGTGTGGACCGATGCCAGCACCGGAAGGCCCCGCCGCCGCGCCCATGACACCGCGCGGTGGCACCCGGCATCGGGGGCCGCGACATGCACGACATTGGGCTTGAACGCCGCCAGATCGCCCCGCACCCGCCGACCCAGGCCAGAGGCCAGCCGGTATTCGGCGCGGCCCGGGATCGGCAGCGAGGGCAGCGAAACCAGATCGCCCACTCCCTCCATCTCGGGCTTGTCGACCGTCGGCGAATAGACCCGCACCTGCGCCCCCTGGCGCAGCAAGTACTCCACCAACCGATTGAGCGCCTTGTTCGCGCCATCGACGGTGATGTTGTAATTGCC
>JANPMA010000139.1:0-28171 GCA_031422595.1 Novosphingobium sp.
CCGCTTCCTCCTGGCCGTCGTTCCGCTCCTACGCCCCGCCCCCGCCCTGTTTTTACCCCTGCCCCCTCCACACGAACGGATAAGGAGGGGGATGAACATTTCCTCCCCGCCCCCCGCCCCCAAGGTCATCCAGCGCGCCGATTACCAGCCGCCCGAATGGCTGGTTCCCGAAGTGACGCTCGCCTTCAGTCTCGGGATCGAGCAGACCAAGGTGGTCGCGACGCTCAAGGTCAAGCGCAATGCCGCTTCGCAAGTGCTGCGGCTCAACGGCGACGGGATCGCGGCCGAAGGGGTGCTGGTCGATGGCCAGCCCACCAATGCCTGGCGGATGGACGGCGATGACTTGCTGGTCGATCTGCCGGGCCAAGCCCACGAGGTTGCGGTCGCCACCGCGATCAATCCCCAGGCCAATACCCAGCTGATGGGACTCTATGCCTCGAACGGCATGCTCTGCACCCAGTGCGAGGCCGAGGGGTTCCGGCGGATCACCTTCTTCCCTGACCGGCCCGACGTGTTGTCGGTCTACACGGTGCATATGGAAGGGCCGAAGGACCTGTTCCCGGTGCTGCTGTCCAACGGCAACTGCACTTCCACGGGTGACGGGGTCGGCGGCGCCCATTCCGCCACCTGGCACGATCCCTGGCCCAAGCCGAGCTACCTGTTCGCGCTGGTCGCGGGCGATCTGGTCGCCAATCACGATACCTTTACCACGATGAGCGGGCGCACGGTCGATTGCAATATCTGGGTGCGTGAGGGCGACCAGGACCGCACCCATCACGCGATGCAGGCGCTCAAGGACTCGATGAAGTGGGATGAGGAAACTTTCGGGCGCGAATACGATCTTGACCTGTTCAACATCGTCGCCGTGTCGGATTTCAACATGGGGGCGATGGAAAACAAGGGCCTCAACGTCTTCAACACCCGCTACATCCTGGCCGACCCGGATACCGCGACCGATGCCGACTATGACGGGATCGAAGGGGTGGTCGCGCACGAATATTTCCACAACTGGTCGGGCAACCGGGTGACCTGCCGCGACTGGTTCCAGCTCAGCCTCAAGGAAGGCTTCACCGTGCTGCGCGACCAGCTGTTCAGCCAGGACATGGGGTCTGAAAGCGTCAAGCGGATCGAGGACGTGCGGGTGCTGCGCGCCGCGCAGTTTCCCGAGGATTCGGGACCCTTGGCGCACCCGATCCGGCCCGATTCGTATCAGGAGATCTCCAACTTCTACACCGCCACGGTCTATAACAAGGGCGCCGAGGTGATCCGGATGATGCGCACCATGGTCGGGCCCGAACGGTTCCGCAAAGGCACCGACCGCTATTTCGAGCGCCACGACGGCGAGGCGGCGACTTGCGAGGACTTTGTCCAGGCGATTGAGGCCGGGGCCGGGATCGACCTGACCCAGTTCCGCCTGTGGTACAGCCAGGCCGGCACCCCCAGGGTGACCGCGCGGATCGCGCATGAAGGCGATGTCGCGACCTTGACCTTGGCGCAGGAAGTGCCCGCCACTCCCGGCCAGTCTGACAAGCAGCCGATGGTGATCCCGCTGCGGCTGGCCCTGTTCGACCGCGCCAGCGGCAAGCATCGGGGCGAGCAGCTGGTGGTGCTCGACCGCGCGGAAATGCAGTTCGCTTTCCCCGGTTTCGCCCAGGCCCCGGTCTTGTCGTTGGGTCGCGGCTTCTCGGCCCCGGTGGCGATCGATGCCGGGCAAAGCGCCTCGGACCTGGTGTTCCTGGCCGCGCGCGATGACGATCCTTTCGCCCGCTATGAAGCCTTGCAGCAGCTAATGCTCAACACCTTGGTCGCAGACGTAATGAACGGTGACGATCAGCATGCGGCTGTAGTCACTGCGGTCAAAGAGACGCTTGAAGATCAATCCCTTGATCCTGCCTTCAAGGCTGAAGCCATACTTCTTCCTTCAGAGAGCGTGATTGGCGATCAAATGCCGTTGGTTTACCCGGACAAGATTTTCAAGGCACGGAAAGCACTCCAAAAATCCATCCTGAAGGGGATTAAGCGGTCAGTGTTCCGGGACATTTGGCTCTCGCATTCAGATACAATGTATGAACGCGACTCCGTGTCCAAAGGGCGGAGACGCCTCAAGAATGTTGCCCTTAGCTATCTAATGTCGGAGCATACGGAATATTCGATTTGGTATGCCTATGACCAATATCAAAACAGTAACAATATGACTGACCGATTGACTGCGCTTAGTCTCTTGGCACATTCTAGGTTTGGAGCAAGATCGTTCGCGCTTGAGAATTTTCATGATCGCTACAAAGGAAATGCTCTAGTCATCGACAAATGGTTTGCAGCCCAAGCAATGAGTAGCCGCAAAGACACGATCGAAAGGGTTCAAGAGCTCTCCACCCACCCGGATTTCAATATCTCGAACCCCAACCGCGTCCGCGCGCTCTATATGACCTTTGCAGGCAATCAGATGGCTTTCCACGCAGCCGACGGCGCAGGCTATGACCTGATCGCCAACCTGATCCTCGCGCTCGATCCGCTCAACGCCCAGACCGCGGCGCGCTTTGTCGCCCCCTTGGGGCGCTGGCGGCGGATCGAGCCGGGCCGCGCCGGGCTGATGCGTGCCGAGCTGGAGCGGATCGTGGCCCAGCCGGGCCTGTCGAAGGATACCTTCGAGCAAGCGAGCAAAAGCCTTGGCTGACCCGGTCGAAGTCATCCAGGCCGGAGTTCTGGCCGGCCTGCCGCACGGCTTCCTGGGCCGGCGCGGCGGAGTCTCGAGCGGAGTGGTCGCCGGGCTCGACACCGGGCTGCGGGGAATGGCCGTGGACGACCCAGCGCTGGAGGCGGTGCACGAAAACCGCCGACGGGCCGTTGCCGCGGTGCTCTCTGGGGCGCGGCTGGTCGGGGTCTATCAGGTCCACGGCGCCGACTGCGTGGTGGCCGGGGACTGGAGCGATGCGGTGCGGCCCCATGCCGATGCGCTGGTGACCGACCGGCCGGGGGTCTTGCTGGGCATCCTCACCGCCGATTGCGCGCCGGTGCTGCTGGCCGACAAGCAGGCCGGAGTGATCGGCGCGGCCCATGCCGGGTGGAAAGGCGCGGTCGCCGGAGTGACCGATTCCACCATCGCGGCGATGGAACTGCTTGGCGCCAAGCGGACCCGGATCGTCGCAGCGATCGGCCCGTGCATTGCCCAGCCGAGCTACGAGGTTGACCAAAATTTCCATGACAAGCTGGTCCAGTTCGATCTCGCGAACGCCCGGTTCTTCGCCCCGGGCCGCGCAGGCCACCATCAGTTCGATCTGGAGGGCTATGTCGCGATGCGGCTCGAAATGGCGGAAATCGGGGCAGTCGAGCGGCTGGCGCTGGATACCTACGGCGATGAAGCGCGGTTCTTCTCGTTCCGCCGCGCGACCCACCGAAGGGAACCCGATTACGGCCGCCAGATATCCCTGATCGGGCTTGGCCGGGGTTTGTCTGGTCGTCGCTGAATTGTCCCTCCCCGGCGGGGAGGGGTTGGGGTAGGGGCTCCACGCCCGAGAGGGAAGAACCCCCATCCCAACCCTTCCCCTCTGGGGAAGGGCTCGCTTGCTTCAAGGTTATCTGAACTGACCTCGGGCCAGTTGCAACACTCTCAACAGCCATGCACAAATTGGCTGTTGGCAGCGCCAGCCTTCGCGTCTATCAGGCCCGCCAAACCGTCAGGCAAACCCATATCTTGCGGCGCGCGGGCGGTTCGCATAGGGGCTTCCTGAAGGCAGGGAAATCAGTTGGGCCGGACCGGATGCGTGGCAACGCGCCGAAGGAATGGCCAGTAGAACAGGATCAGTTCGACCATGGCACAAGAAGCGGCAACCGGCACGCCACTCGCCACAGAAGGCGAAGGTGTGCGGCGGCGCGATTTCATCAATATCGCAGCGGTCAGCGCGGTGGGGGTCGGCGGTGTCGCCCTGATCGTCCCGCTGATCAGCCAGATGGCCCCTTCGGCCGATGTGCTGGCCGAAAGCACGACCGAGATCGATATCGGCGCGGTCCAGCCCGGCCAGGCGATCAAGGCGGTGTTCCGCAAGCAGCCGGTGTTCATCCGCAACCTGACCCCTGCGGAAATCACCAAGATCGAAGCGGTTGACAGCAATCCGAAAGAGTTTTCCAAGCTCAAGGATCCGCAGACTTTGGCTGAGCGGACCAAAGAGGGAAAGACCAACTGGCTGATCACCATGGGCGTCTGCACCCATCTTGGCTGTATCCCGCAAGGCGCGGCGGCAGGCGAGGTGAAGGGCGATTTTGGCGGCTATTTCTGCCCATGCCATGGCTCGCACTATGATAGCGCCGCGCGGATCCGCAAGGGCCCGGCACCCCTGAACCTTCAGGTTCCGGAATATGAATTCACTTCCGACACTGTCGTGAAGATCGGCTGAGGTAGACCAACATGAGCTTTCCCTGGTCCAAGGAATACAAGCCCAGCCACCCGCTGATGACCTGGCTTGACGAGCGGCTGCCGCTGCCGCGGCTGGTCTACAACGCGGTTGGCGGCGGCTATGAAGTGCCGCGCAATCTCAACTATTTCTGGAACTTCGGGTTCCTCGCAGGCTTCTGCCTGGTGATCCAGATCGTCACCGGCGTGGTGCTGGCGATGCATTACGGCGGCGATACCTCGGTGGCGTTCAATTCGACCGAGCATATCATGCGCGACGTCAACTGGGGCTGGATGCTGCGTTATGGCCATGCCAACGGCGCCGCGGCCTTCTTCGCGGTCATCTATCTCCACATCTTCCGCGGCTTTTACTACGGCTCGTACAAGGCCCCGCGTGAGATGATCTGGCTCTTGGGCGTGGTGATTTTCCTGCTGATGATGGCAACCGCATTCCTGGGCTATGTGCTGCCGTGGGGCCAGATGTCCTATTGGGCGGCGCAGGTCATCACCGGGCTGTTCGGGGCGATCCCGGGGATCGGCGAGCCGCTCAAGGAATGGCTGCTGGGCGGCTTTGCTCCGGGCAATGCCACCTTGAACCGCTTTTTCTCGCTGCACTTCCTGCTGCCCTTTGTGATCCTGGGGGTGGTAATCCTGCACATCTGGTCGCTGCATATCCCCGGCTCCTCGAACCCGACCGGGGTTGAGGTGAAGAGCCAAAGCGATACCGTGCCGTTCCATCCTTATTACACCGGCAAGGACGGCTGGACGGTCGGGCTGTTCATGCTGATCTATTCGGTGTTCGTGTTCTACATGCCCAACGTGCTGGGCCATCCGGACAACTATATCCCGGCCAACCCGATGCAGACCCCGGCGCACATCGTGCCCGAATGGTACTTCTGGCCGTTCTATGCGATTCTGCGCAGCTTCACCCAGAACTTCCTGTTCTTCGATGCCAAGCTGTTGGGCGTGATGGCGATGTTTGCGGCGATCCTGATCTGGTTCTTCCTGCCCTGGCTGGACAAGAGCCCGGTCCGTTCGGCCACCTATCGCCCGCTGTATCGCAAGTTCTTCTGGGTGCTTGTGGTGGACGTGCTGGTGCTGGGCTACCTGGGCGGCGCACCGGCCGAACAGCCCTATGTGCTGGCCTCGCAGCTGGCGACCATGTATTATTTCCTCCACTTCCTGGTCATTGTGCCGATCGTTTCCTCGATCGAGCGTCCTGATCCGCTGCCCTTCTCGATCACCGAGAGCGTGCTCGGGCATGACGGCGCTGCCAAACTGGCCAAGGACTGACCCTCGGGACAGAGACGAAAGAGAACATCATGATCCGCATCTTCTCCATCCTCGTCGGCCTGTTCTTCACGGCCGCGGTCTCGTGGTCCCTGCTGTGGGACACCATCCAGCTGGGCAAGGACGGGCTGCCCAAATCTGCCGCCCACGAATTCGGCAAGGCGTATGACCTCAAGCCGCTCAAGCTTGCCAGCGACGGGCCCTTCGGCAAGTTCGACAAGCAGCAGCTCAAGCGCGGCTTGGAAGTCTATGCCGGGGTCTGCGCCAGCTGCCACTCGCTGCAGCAGGTCGCTTACCGCAGCCTGGTCCATGCCGGCTTTACCGGAGCCGAAGTCAAGGCGCTGGCCGCCAAGGCGACGATCAACGCCAAGGACCCGCTGACCGGCGAACTCAAGGATCGTCCGGGCCTGCCGGCCGACAAGTTCCCGCCGGTGGTCTATGCCGGCATCGGCAGCCCGCCCGATCTCTCGCTGATCACCAAGGCGCGGCAGGGCGGGGCGGCCTATGTCTATTCGCTGCTGACCGGCTATGAAGCCAGCCAGCCGGCCGAACTGATCGAGCGCTTCCCCGATGCCAAGCTCAAGCCTGACAGCGGCCTCCATTACAACCCGTACTTCGCGAACCTCAACATCGCGATGGCCCCGCCGCTCGCTTCGGACGACCTGGTGACCTATTCGGACGGGACCAAGGCGAGCAAGGACCAGATGGCGCAAGATGTCTCCGCCTTCCTGGTCTGGACCGCCGAGCCCGAACTGGACCAGCGCCACCAGACCGGGGCCTGGTGGGTGCTGTTCATGCTGTTCGCGACCGTGCTGGGCTATATGTCCTACCGCAATATCTGGGCGGAAAAGAAGGGACATTAAGCTCTTCATCGCTCAGGCAAAAGAAAGCCCCCGGCGCCGCAAGGCTCCGGGGGTTTCTTTGTGACAGGGTTTGCTGCGCTTCAGTTTTCGCAGATCAGCGTGCGGTAGAGCCAGCCGCCCAGTGCACCCCCGATCAGCGGCGCGATCCAGAACAGCGGCAGCTGCGCCAGCGCGATGCCCCCTTCGATCAGCGCCGGGCCGGTGCTGCGCGCCGGGTTGACCGAGGTGTTGGTGATTGGAATCGAGATCAGGTGGATCAGGGTCAAGGCGAGGCCAATCGCGATCGGTGCGGCACCGGCCGGGGCCAGCCGGTGGGTCGATCCCATGATCACCAGCAGGAAGAACGCGGTCAGCACCATTTCGGCCACGAACGCGGCGGCCATCGAATAGGTACTGTAACTGTTGGCGGCGAGGCCGTTGTTGGCCAGCGACCATTCCGGATTGCCTTTGGCGATCCACCAGATCAGGAAAGCCGCCAGGATCGCTCCGGCCACCTGGGCGATGATGTAGAGCGCGATGTCCCTGGCGGGAAAGCGCCCGCCCGCCCACAGGCCCACGGTCACCGCCGGGTTGAAATGCCCGCCCGATACGTGGCCCACGGCATAGGCCATGGTCAGCACGGTGAGGCCGAAGGCGATCGAGATTCCCAGCGTGCCCACCGCGCTGCCGGCCAGCACCGCAGTGCCGCAACCGCCAAAGACCAGCCAGAACGTGCCGAAGGTTTCGGCCCACAGGTTCCTGATATTGTTCATTGTCCCCTCCTTGCCGCCGTCTGTCACGGCGCACCGGCCAAGCTGCGCCCGCTTGAACGGAAGGTAAACCCTGAATTATTTTCAGGCGGCCGGGGCGGATTGACCGCGCGGCTGCTCTGTCGCATAGGGCGCGGCAGCACTGCTCCCGGGCGGGTATAGCTTAGTGGTAAAGCACCAGCCTTCCAAGCTGGCTATGCGGGTTCGATTCCCGCTACCCGCTCCAGCCCTTCACATTCTGGCCGCTATCCCGGGATCGGCCTGCTGGCGGCGGCACTGTTCGCCGGGGCGTTCTTCTCGCCGCCGGGACCAGCGCGACTATGCCGCGCAAGTCTGGGGTGCTGAAAACGCAAGGGGCGGACTTGCCAAAACAAGCCCGCCCTGCCCCCGGCAACGCGGGAGGGTGCGTCGCCTGATGCATGTCTGTCAGAAATGCCGCGCGAAGACTTGCACGAAATCGACAGCTTGAAATCTGTTTCAGCGTTGCTTCCACGTCAGTGGAACGAACTACACCGGCATGTTGTCGATCAGGCGCGTGCCGCCGATCCGCGCGGCGACGAACAGGCGGGCCGGGTTGAGAGCTGGCGATTCGACCAGCTCAAGTGAAACGGCATCGCGAAGTTCGGCATAGTCGACCGACGCGAACCCGGCCGCGATCAGGCTGGCCTTGAGCGCGGCGGTCGCTTGGCCAATCGGCGTGCCCGCCGCGATCGCGGCAATCGCCGATCTCATGCCATTGGGCAGGGCGGCCGCCGCGGCCCGGTCCTGCGCCGAAAGGTAAGCATTGCGCGAGGACAGCGCCAGGCCGTCGGCCTCGCGCACCGTTGGTACCCCCAGGATCGCCTCGGCCCGGGGCAGGACCAGATCGAGATCGCGGGCCATGCGGCGAATCACCGCGAGCTGTTGCCAATCCTTCTCGCCAAACAGCGCACAATCGGGGCGGACCTGGTTGAACAGCTTGCAGACCACCGTGGCGACGCCATCGAAATGGCCGGGCCGCACTTCGCCGCAAAGGCCCTGGCTGACCCCGCTGACCGATATGGTGGTGGCATAGCCTTGGGGGTACATCGCCGCCACCTCGGGCACCCAGATCAGCCCGACGCCCTCGCGTTCGAGCACGTCCCGGTCGCGCTCGAACTGGCGCGGATATTTGGCCAGGTCTTCCTTCGGGCCGAACTGGCGCGGATTGACGAAGATCGAAACCGCGACGTGATCGGCCTGCTCACGCGCCGCGCGCACCAGCGTCAGGTGGCCTTCATGGAGCGCGCCCATCGTCGGCACCAGCGCCAGCGACCCGCTGGCCTTGAGACCGTCGATCGCACTGCGCAGTGGATCAAGTTGCTGCACGATTTGCACGGCCGGGACCCCTTGGACTAAGACCGCATGGCGGCAAGAGCCCGCATGCATTAGGTTGCACCGCAGCATGCGGCAACATTCAAAACAGGTCGAACCAACAAAGTGTCAGCGTCACCAGGCCCCCACCGTATCGTCTTCGCCAATGAAAAGGGCGGGACCGGCAAATCGACCACTGCGGTTCACGTGGCCATCGCGCTATCCTATCAGGGCGCGCGGGTTGCGGCGATCGACCTCGATCCGCGCCAGCGCACGCTGCACCGCTACCTTGAGAACCGCAGCGAGACCGAGCGCCGCCGCGATGTGCTGCTGCCGAGCGCCCGCTTCGCGGTGTTCCAGGGCGAGACTATCGAGGAACTCGACGCGCTGGTTGCGGAAATGAGCGAAGCCGCTGACTTCCTGATCTTCGACACCCCCGGACGCGACGATCCCTTCGCCCGCCATGTCGCGACCGAAGCCGATACGCTGGTCACCCCGCTCAACGACAGTTTCGTCGATTTCGACCTGATCGGGCAGGTAGATGCCGAAACCTTCAAGGTCCGCAAGCTCTCGTTCTATGCCGAACTGATCTGGGAAGCGCGCAAGAAGCGGGCAATGGCCACGATCAAGGACGTTCAGTCAGGCAAGGCGCGCCGCGAGATGGATTGGGTGGTGGTCCGCAACCGCACCCAGCACAGCGAAGCGCGCAACATGAAGCGGCTCGACCAGGCGCTGACCGAACTGTCCAAGCGGGTCGGGTTCCGGATCGCCAGCGGCCTCAGCGAACGGGTGATCTACCGCGAATTGTTCCCCTCGGGGCTGACCCTGCTCGACAAGGGCCAGCTCGGCGAGCTGGGCACCAGCCACCTGGTCGCCCGCCAGGAACTGCGCGCGCTGATCTCTGCGCTGGCGCTGCCGATGCCGGGCAGCCGCGAGCCTGAGCTGGCCTTGGCCGGCACGCCCTGACATGGGCAAGCTGGTCATCCTGCTGCTGCTCGGCGCGCTGGCCTGCCGCGTGCTGACCGGCAGCTGGCCATGGCAGTTGTGGCAGAAAAGCGAACAATCGCAAAAGGAAGCCCAGGCCCGCAGCTTGCTTGGCGTTAATCGAAACGCTACCCGCGCCGAGATAGGCGAGGCCCACCGGCGCAGAATTGCCCAGGTCCATCCCGACCGGGGCGGAACCAACGAGGCGGTTCATGCCGTAACTGCCGCGCGCGATCTGCTGCTCGCGCGGCTCGACAGGATCGAGGCAAGACCATGACGAACCACCAGTTTCACCCCACCGTGCTGCGCGAATACGATATCCGCGGGATCATCGATGAAACGCTGAGCGAGGCCGATGCCTATGCGATCGGACGCGGTTTCGCGACCCTGCTGGGCCGCGACGGCGGGCGCACGGTGGCGGTCGGCTATGACGGGCGGATCAGCTCGCCGGTGCTGGCAGAAGCCCTGGTGCGCGGGATCAACGATGCCGGGCTCGATGCGGTACGGGTTGGCATGGGGCCGACCCCGATGCTCTACTATGCCGAAGCCTCAATGCAGGATGTGCAAGGCGGCATTCAGATAACTGGCAGCCACAATCCCGCCAATTACAATGGCTTCAAGATGGTATTTCGGGGCCGCCCGTTCTTTGGCGCCGATATCCAGCTGCTCGGCACGATGGCTGCCGGGGGCGACTGGGCCAGCGGCAGCGGCACCAGCGAGCGGCGCGAGATCCTGGACGAATATGTCGACCGGCTGGTCGAGGGCCTCGGCGATATCGATCGGGCTCAGCTTGAGGGCCTCGCGATCGGCTGGGATGCCGGCAACGGCGCCGCCGGCCCCGCGCTCGAATTGCTGGTCCAGCAGCTTCCTGGCAAACACCATCTTCTCTTCACCCAAGTGGATGGGACGTTCCCGAACCATCATCCGGATCCCACCGAAGAGAAGAACCTTGCCGATCTGAAGGCGCTGGTCGCGCGCGAGAAGCTCGATTTTGGTGTTGCTTTCGACGGCGATGGCGACCGAATCGGCGCGATTGACGGCACGGGCCGGGTGATCTGGGGCGACCAGTTGCTCATGATCTACGCCGAAGACCTCCTTCGCTTGGAGCCTGGATCCGCGATTATCGCCGATGTGAAGGCCAGCCGGGCTCTATTCGATCACGTCTCACGGCTGGGTGGACACCCGACTATGTGGAAAACCGGACACAGCCTGATTAAGTCCAAAATGAAGGAGATTGGCGCGCCCTTGGCCGGCGAGATGAGCGGCCATGTGTTCTTCGCGCACCAGTATTACGGCTTCGACGATGCGCTCTACGCCGCGGTCCGCCTGATCGCCGCCTCGGCGCGGCTGGGCAAAAGCGTCACCCAGCTGCGCGGCGAAATGCCGGCGCTGGTCAACACGCCGGAAATGCGCTTTCAGGTCGATGAGGCCCGCAAGTTCGCCGTGGTGGACGAGGTCAAGGCACGGCTTGAGGCGGTGGGGGCCGATGTCAATGCAATCGACGGCGTGCGCGTCTCCACCCCCGACGGCTGGTGGCTGCTGCGCGCCTCGAACACCCAGGACGTGCTGGTTGCACGCGCGGAAAGCGATGATCAGGCGGGGCTCGACCGGCTGCTGGCAGAAGTCGATGCGCAGTTGGCGGCTTCAGGGCTGGAGCGGGGGCCGCAGGCGGGGCACTAGGCCGAGCGGGCAAGTTCCGAATTGAGCGGCCGTCCGCTTTCGGAAAACGGCGGATGCTGATTTTCTGGCGAACTTGTTGGGGACTGCGGTCGTTTCTTATTTCTGCACGAACGGCTCTATTGCCACTGAAACGTGCATCCCGGCAATCTCGCCATCGACGCCGTAAATCTCCGGAAGGCGCAAGATGTAGCAATCGCCCTCCCGATCGACGGAAATTTCGGAGAGCACGTTCTGATGATTCCACCCGTTCAGCTTTACAGTTTGGGTGCCTTGGATAGTGAAGGTCACCAACGCGTGACGGTCCTGTCTGAAATGACCGCTCTCAGTAGTGTCGCTGTTCGTCCTCCACCCATGGACGCGAACAACTGAAGGCTCAGGATCACGCCTGAGATCGATGCTAACGACCTCCGCATCATGAAAGTTGGGCGAATAGCCGAACCATTCGATTACGTCGGCCCAGCCCGGAACAGCTTCTATATCAGTCATTATCCTTCGGTAGGTCGATTAGCGACAAGCGGCAAGGAACGTCCGCTAGGTTGTCGTATCCGGAACGGCAGCTCTCGATCGGCAAGCGCAAATTGCTGACATTGCGCTGCGCGAGCGCCTCAACCTCCCAACCGCATCCTGAAGAACTCCAGAATCTCATCCCTCGCCTCAGCCGTGGGCTGCCCCGCCTCGTCGATCAGGTGCAACGTGACCACCGAATGCGGGTTCTTGTAGGGCGTGTCGGGATTAGCTGCACTATCAGGCAGGACCCGGCCTTCGAAGCGGTCGCCCAGGGCTTCGGCGTAGGCGGCGAAGCGTTCGGCGCGGCAGAAGCTGTCGCCTTCGAAGCGGTAGGCGCGCACGGTCAGGTCCTCGGCCTCCATCCGCACCTTGACCGCGGCGAGTTCGTCGGGGGCGATGTGCATCCCGCCTTTCTGCCCCAGCGGCAAGCTCGGCTGGGCCAGCACCGGGGCGAGCACGGCGGGCTCAAGCATCATCGACAACGCGAAATTGCCGGTGAAGCACATCCCGATCGCGCCGACGCCCTTGCCGCCGCACTCGCTGTGCGCCTGCGCCGCCAGCGCGCGCAGCCACTGGGTTATGGGGCCGGATTCGTTGGCCGCGAGCGCCCGGAATTGCCGGCTGACACAGCCCTTGGCCAGTTCCTTGATCGCATAGAGCGTATTGAGCGGCGCGCCGTCCTTGCCGAACAGGTGCGGCATATAGACGGTGAACCCGGCATCGCGCACCCAGCGGGCAAAGCGCGCGACATGCGGGCTGATCCCGGGCATTTCGGTCATCACCACCACGCCGGGGCCGCTGCCCGCAACATAGACCAGCCGTTCTTGCCCAAGCAGGGTGATGGCACGGCGCTGAAAGTCGTCCAGCGGGTCGGTCCTGTTCAGGTCGGTCATTCGTTTCCCCCTACCAACCCAGCGCCACCGCAACGCCCAGCGCGCCAACCGAGGCCAGCATCGCCAGTGCCGCTGGCAGTCCCTTGCGCCCGGCCAGCCCGACCAGTGTCGCGGTCTTGAACAAGGTGTTGAGCACGACCGGTGCGCACAGCACCAGCCCGGCGAGGTCCGGCGTCAGCGTTCCCGGCGGCAGGTTGCCCATCGTGATCACCGCCGAATCGACATCGACCGTGCCCGAGATCGCCAGCACGGTCGCCAGCCCGGCATCGCCATAGCGCGCCAGCACCCAGCGCGCGGCAACGGTCAGTGCCATGGTCAGCAGCAGCAGCAGCAGGGCGGGCTTGAGGTCGAACGGGTTGGTCAGCTTGACCAGTTCCTGAGTGGCGGTTCGATCATCGCGGTGGCGGCGCAGCAGTAGCGCGGTGGCGGCCAGGCTGGTGAGCAGGCCCGGCACCGCATAGGCCGCGAAACTGGCGAAAGCGAAGGGCGCGAGCGCGGCAGTCAGCAGCATGACGCGCAAGAACATCACCGCGCTGGCGAATGCGATGCCGGCATTGAGCAGCAATCTGTCGCCCGCGCCATCGCGCAGTTTGCCGCCCAGCGAAGCGGTCACCGCAGTTGAGGAGACCATCGCCCCCGCCGCGGCTGTCGCCAGCACCCCGCGCGACGGGCCGAGCAACTTGACCCCGGCATAGCCGGCGAAGGAAAAGCCCGAAACCAGCACCACCACCAGCCACAGCTGGCGCGGCCGCCAGGCCTCGAGCGGACCCATCGGGGTGTCGGGCAGCAAGGGCAGGATCACCAGCGCGATCAGCGCGAAGCGGGCAATCGCCAGCATCTCGGCTTCGTCGATATGGCGCAGCACATGGTGCAGGCGGCTGCGCTGCGAAAGCACCAGCACGGTGATTCCGGCCAGCGCGCTGGCCAGCGCATAAGTGCCGCTACCGGCCAGGAACCCGGCGGCCAGCGTGATCAGTCCGGTCAGGCTGGCGGTGCCGCTGATCGAGGCATTCTGCTGGGTCGAGCGCCAATAGCCGAGCACCACCAGCGCGGCTGTGGCCAGCAGCAGCACGAATGCCAGCCCCGCAGCCTGGACCTGCAAGGCCCCGGCAATCCCGCCCGCCAGCCCCAGCAGGCCATAAGTGCGGATCCCGGCGAAACGATGCCCGGCCGGCTCCTTGCGTTGGGCCCAGCCGCGTTGGACGCCGATCAGGAGCCCCAGCGCCAGTGCCAGGCCGGTGCCGGTCAGTGCTTCGGCTCCCAGGATCGGTGCGGCGCTCACCTTGTGATGATTGCAGAGACCATGGCGCGAGGGAAGGGGGCTGCTACACTGGAGTGATGGCCGAGACGCTTCCCCCCGAACTGGCGCAATGGTTCTCCGGCCGCGGCTGGCGTCTGCGGCGCCACCAGGCCGAGATGCTCGAGGTGGCGGCGAGCGGGCGGCACGCGCTGTTGGTGGCCGATACCGGCGCAGGCAAGACTCTGGGCGGATTTCTGCCGACGCTGGCCGATTTCTGCCTTTCGCGACTGGGCGGCAAAGGCCCGCCAGAAGGGCTTCACACGCTTTACGTTTCACCGCTGAAGGCGCTGGCGCATGATGTCCAGCGCAACCTGCTGACCCCGGTCGCAGAGCTGGGGCTGGCGATGCGGGTCGAGGTGCGCAGCGGCGATACCCCGTCGGCACGCAAGGCCCGCCAGCGAGTGCGCCCGCCGCATGTGCTGCTGACCACGCCCGAATCGCTCTCGCTGCTGCTGTCCTACCCCGAAGCCGATGCGTTGTTCGCGGGCCTCAAGCGGGTGGTGATCGACGAGATTCATGCCTTTGCCCCGACCAAGCGCGGCGATCTGCTGGCCCTGGCCCTGGCGCGGTTGCAGGGCCTTTCGCCAGAGCTTCAGCGGGTCGCGCTGTCGGCAACACTGGCCGATCCCGATATGTTTCGCGGCTGGCTGGCGCCCCATCGAGCTTCAAGGGGGGGTGAACCGGACAAAGTGACGCTGGTCAAGGGTGAGCGCGGCGCGCCGCCCGAGCTCTCGATCCTGCTGCCCGAGGATGCACGGGTGCCGTGGGGCGGGCATGCCGCGGCCTGGGCGGTGCCACAGCTGATTGCGGCAATCCGCGCCAACAAGACCACGCTGGTGTTCTGCAACACGCGCTTCCTGGCCGAATTCATTTTCCAGAAGCTGTGGGATGCGAACGAGGAGAACCTTGCAATCGGGATCCACCACGGCTCGCTCTCCAAAGAGGCGCGGCGCAAGGTCGAAGGAGCGATGGCGCGAGGGGAACTGCGCGCCCTGGTCGCCACCTCCAGCCTCGATCTGGGGGTCGACTGGGGCGATATCGACCTGGTGGTGCAGATGGGCGCGCCCAAGGGCTCGTCGCGGCTGCTGCAACGGATCGGGCGGGCGGGTCACCGGCTCGATGTGGCTTCGCGCGCGCTGCTGGTCCCGGGCAACCGCTTCGAATTCCTCGAGGCAACGGCGGCGCAGCAAGCGGTCGAGGAGGGCCAGCGCGACGGCGAGGCGTTCCGCCCAGGCGGGTTCGATGTGCTCGCCCAGCACGTGATGGCGCGGGCCTGTGCCGGGCCGTTCGATGGCATGGCGCTGCTGGAGGAGGTGCGCAGTTCCAGCGCCTACGCCTGGATTACGCCGGAACAATGGGACCGGGTGCTCGAATTCGTCGCCAGCGGGGGCTATGCGCTGAAGGCCTACGAGCGGTTCCGGCGGATCACGCTGGGCAAGGACGGCCTGTGGCGGTTGACCCATCCGCAGCACGCCGCGCGGCACCGGCTCAACGCCGGGATCATCGTCGATAGCGAGATGATCGAGGTGGTGTTTCGAAACGGTCGTTCGCTCGGGCGGGTCGAAGAGAGTTTCGCCGCTTCGTTGCGCCCGGGCGAGACGATCCGCTTCGCCGGGCTCGATCTTGAGGTCGAATCGATGCGCGAAACCCAGCTGATGGTCCGCGCAGCCAAGAAGCCGGGGCAGATCCCCAGCTATATGGGCCAGCGGCTGCCGCTGACCACGCACCTCTCGGCGCGGGTCCAGGGCCTGCTGGCCGACCGCGCGGGCTGGGCGCGGTTTCCCGACGATGTGCGCGAGTGGCTCGAAGTGCAGGACTGGCGCTCGGAATTGCCCGAGCCGGGCAAATTGCTGGTCGAAAGCTTCCCGCACGAGGGCAAGCATTTCACCGCCTATTACACCTTTGAGGGCTGGCCGGCCAACCAGTCGCTGGGGATGCTGATCACCCGGCGGATGGAGGAGCGGGGGCTGATGCCGCTGGGCTTCGTCACCAACGACTACTCGCTGGCAGTCTGGGGGCTGCGCGCGGTCGAGGATCCGGCCGCGCTGCTCTCGGGCGATATTCTCACCGATGAATTCGCTGCATGGGTCCAGGACAGTTTCCTGCTGCGCCGGGCCTTTCGCGAAGTGGCGGTGATTGCAGGGCTGGTCGAGCGCCAGCATCCGGGCAAGCGCAAGACCGGACGGCAGGTCACGTTCTCGACCGACCTGATCTATGACGTGCTGAGGAAATACGAGCCCGGCCATGTGCTGATCGAGGCGGCCTGGGCCGATGCCCGGGCGCGGATGACCGATGTCGGGCGGCTGGCCGACTTGCTCGAACGCGCGGGCCGCGAGCTGCGGCATGTCCGGCTCGACCGGGTCAGTCCCCTGGCGGTACCGGTGCTGGTGATGATCGGGCGCGAGTCTGTGCCGCAGGGCATGGCCGATGACGAACTGCTGTTCGAGGCTGAGGGGCTGGCCGGGGCAGCGATGCGGATCGATGCTGCCGCCGATCCAGAATGATTGAAACGTGCTCTAACGCGGCGGCGCCTTGCCGAACTGGCCAAAGCGGTCGTTGCCGACAAAGCCGAAAGCAGACAGCCCCGATTCCTTGACGATTCTCAGCACCCGGGCGGTATCGCCATAAGGTGCCGAGCCGTGGGGTTCGAACAGCACCAGCGGTTCGGGCACGACTCGTTCGGCGGCGCGCAGGGTGACCAGCAATTCGGTTTCGTTCAGGCCACTGCCGTTCCAGGCGATTGCGCCATTCGGGGCGATAGTCAGATGGTTTTCCGTGCGGATTCCCTTGGCTGGCGGGGGGCCACCCTGCGGCAGGTCGAATTCGATTGCATTGCTGGCCAGCGGCACGGCCATGATGAACATGATCAGCAAGACCAGCATGACATCGATCAGCGGGGTGGTGTTCATTTCGCCAAGCGGATCGCCGCTATGGCGCAGGGTAGTGGCAGTCATCGGGTCCTCCTGTCGGTCAAGATCGGGACGACATTGAGGATATACTATAACATCACGAGGTCAAGCGGATAGGATGCAACAAAAAGGGAGCGGATTGCTCCGCCCCCTCGATCGTCTGGTGACTGCTGACCCTATTTGGCGGGCGGAGCGTTGGCCGCCTTGCCGAAGGACCCGTACATCTCGTTGCCAACAAAGCCGAAGGCCGAAACCCCCGAAGCCTTGATCACGTTGAGGACCAGTGCGGTGGTCTCATACGGGGCCTGGCCGTCGGGCTGGAACTGCAGTTCCGGCTCGGGCTTGATCGCCATGGTTGCACTGAGCGCCCCGCGCAGCTGCGCGATGGTCAGCGACGTCCCGTTCCACTGGATGTCGTTGTTGGGCATGATCACGAGCTTGTTCTTGTCACGCTTGATTACCGTTTCCGGCGGCGGCGTGTTGGGATTGGGCAGATCGATGCTTACGGCGTGGGTAGCCACGGGGATCGTGATGATGAACATGATGAGCAGAACGAGCATGACGTCGATAAGCGGCGTCGTGTTCATTTCCATCATCGGCTCGCCATCGTCGCTGCCGCCTGACATTGACATGGTGGTTTACTCCTGAAAAATTGCGACCGGGCTGGATCAGCCGTTCGGATCGACCGGGTTCGAGATGAAGCCGACGGTGGGATAGCCAGCCAACTGGATATTGTAGATCGCCCCGGCCACACAGCGCCACGGAGCGCTCACGTCGCCACGAACGTGCACCTGCGGGATCAGTTCCGGATTGTTCATAAGCGCTTCAGGACCACCGGCGCGCTTCACGATCCGGTCAAGCCGCTCGTACGAGAGCTTGAGCAGTTCGTTCGAATCGACCGGGGTGATATTGTTGAAATAGACCCGGCATTCCCCGCCCAGCGACGCGCCTTCGAAGCCCGGATCGCCGGCACTGCGGCCACCAGCATCCGAAGTGCTGATGGTGAGGAGCAGGTTCTCGACCTTGTCCTTCGATTCCTGCGAAGCGATCACCGGAATCTTCAGCTTCTGGATGGTCTGAATCGCGATCGGAACCGCGATCAGGAAGATGATCAGCAGCACCAGCATCACGTCCACGAGGGGCGTGGTGTTGATGTCCGACATCGGCTTTTCATCGCCGCCGTCGCCGCCTACCGAAATCGCCATTGGTTACATCCTATCCTTGTATTGCCTCGCCCCGCAGATCCGAAAAGTCAGATTCGCAGCGGAGCGGTTCTGAACCACACAGCGGGAATGCATGGCACTCCCGCTGCGCGATCCTGGCGAATTACTGCTTGGCAGCCGGAGCGGCAGCCGCAGGCTTGGCAGCAGCGGCCCGGACCGCCGGCTTGACCACGCCCTTGGAGCTGATGTTGGCCAGAACGTTGGTCGAGAAGCCCGACAGGATCGCCGCGATCCGCTTGTTGCGCGCCTGCAGGTAGTTGTAGGCAAGCACGGCCGGCACGGCGACCAGCAGACCCAGCGCGGTCATGATCAGCGCTTCACCGACCGGACCCGCGACCTTGTCGATCGAGGCCGATCCGGCGATACCGATCGCGATCAGCGCGCGGTAGATGCCGACCACGGTCCCGAACAGGCCGATGAACGGCGAGGTCGCACCAACGGTGGCGAGGAACGGCAGACCGCCGGCCAGACGCGCGTTGACCGAAGCTTCCGAGCGAGCAAGCGAGCCGTGCAGCCAGTCGTGCGCTTCTGACGGGTCCATCTTGCTGACCTGTTCTTCGGCCTTGAGGCCATCGTCGACCAGCTGGCGCCAGGCGCTGTTCTTGTCGAGCTTGGCAGCACCTTCCTTGAGGGACGGAGCGCTCCAGAACGGTGTGTTCCATTCGCGGCCCTGGCGCATGATCTTGTTCTGCTCAAGCCACTTGGTGATCAGGATGAAGAACGAGCCAAACGACATGATGCCGAGGATGATGACGGTGGCGTAGGCAATGAAGCCGCCCTGCTCCAGCGCTTCCATGAAACCAAACTTGTTCTGGGGGGCCGCGCTTGCCGCAGCAGTCAGAAGTTCAAAAACCATGCGAAAAGTCCTCTCAAGAAGATAAAATTAGGAACCAAAACCTTGGGGCAAAGCCCGCGAAATACTTACTCTTCGGGGATAACCCAGCGGAAACGGCTGCTGTAGACGCCCCCGGTCGGGTTGCCGTTGCTGTCTTGTCCCGGCTGGAACTTGGCGCGCCGCATCAGCAGCGAGCAAGCGGTCGAATCAAGATCCGGGCTGCCACTCGAAGAGGTGATATCGCACCCGGTCGCACGTCCATCGGCACCAACGGAAAGTCGGAAGCCGGTAACGCCGCTGCGGTTTTCGCGCAGTGCCCGGGTCGGATAGTCATTGTTGGTCACCCAGTTGGCGGGATTGCCCTTGGGGGTGAGCGCCTTGACCGGCTTCGGCGGCGGCGGCGGAGCCGACGGCGGAGCCTGGATCGCAACCGGAATGATCGGTGCCGGCGGCGGCGGTGTGGTCACCACGGTCACCGGGGGCGGCGAGGTATTGATGTTGAGCTTCGGCGGAGGCGCCACAATTGGTGGCGGAGCCGCCATCTTCTTGGGTGGCGGGGGTTTCTCCTCCTTCTTTTCCTCTTTTTTGATGTCGACGGTCGTCACCTTCTTCATCACCTGCTGGAACCCTGCATAGGCCAGGCCGGTAACCAGCGCATAGCCAAGGGCCAGGTGAATCAAGGCAACGACGACGAAGGCGGCAATCCTGTTACCGCTCATTTCTTGGTCAGCGTAGGCCATTCAGACGCATCACTCCATAACAGTCCCACCGGGCCGAAACCCGGACCCGACGCCCGAATCCCCGAATGGGAACCCGAACGCCTAATTGTTAACTTCCACCCTGCGGGTCAACCCGGAAAACCTTGCGAACGCCCGACGCTCCCAAATGCCAGATCGCGAGCCCTTTTTTTGTTTGGCCCGGTTTTGCTGAGCTTTAACTCCGAGCAGGCCGGGGCGCAACGCTTTATCCATTAACACGCGATTCACTTATGTTAGGATCAAATCTCTTGAAAATCGCGCCGATTCCTGCGCTTCGGCGGGGGTGCACAGAGGGTCAGGAGCCGATGGGAGCCACACGAATGAACGCAATCACACGCTCCGCACCGGTGGCACTGGCCATGCTGGCTGCCGCTTTGGCCGCTTCGGCCGGGGCCGATTCGCCTCCCAAGCCGGTGCCGGTGCCGGTCAGTTACGCCGATCTGGTCGACCTGGCCGAACCCGCCCCGCTGGTGATTCGCGCCCAGCCGCGCAAGATCGTGGCGGTCGAGATGGAGCGAGCGCGGGGACTGCGCGCCGGCTGGGGCCGCTTCTATGTCGAGGCGAAGACCGAGGCGCTGATCGCCGGGACGGTCCCGCTGGGCGGGGCGCTGATCTATCTGGTCGACCTGCCGCTCGATGCCAAGGGCAAGCCGCCGGTGATCAAGAAGAAGAGCGTGGTGCTGTTCGCCCGCGCGGTTGCGGGCCGGCCGGGCGAACTTCAACTGGTCGCGCCCGATGCGCAACTGTTGTGGGATCCTTTGCTCGAGACGCGAATCAAGGGCGTGCTGAGCGAGCTTTATGCCCCCGGCGCGCCGCACAAAGTGACCGGCGTGCGCGAGGCGATCCATGTCGGCGGCGACCTGGCCGGCGAGGGTGAAACCCAGATCTTCCTGACCGCCGTGAACGGCGAGCCGGCAGCGATTGCAGTCAACCGCAAGCCGGGCCAGCCGCCGCGCTGGGGCCTATCCTTCTCCGAACTGGTTGCCAGCGATGCAGCGCCGCGCCGCGACAGCCTGGGCTGGTACCGGTTGGCCTGCTTCCTGCCGCGCGAATTGCCGGTGGCTGCGAACATTTCCGGACGCAGCGCCGATCGCGCCGCGGCCGCGGCCGACTACGCCTTTGTGATCGGCGAACTTGGCGCCTGTCCCCGCACCCGCAAGTAAACTGCTCCCTTGCCCGCGCGCTGCGCGCTTCGTAAGGCCCGCGCGTCGAAAGGGAGCAAAATGGCCGAACCGCTGAAGATCGCACTTGCCGGGCTGGGCACTGTCGGGGTCGGGGTGATCCGCCTGGTCGAGATGAACCGCGCGCTGATCGAGCGCCGCGCGGGGCGTCCGATCCAGATCACCGTGGTTTCCGCGCGCGACCGGCGCAAGGATCGCGGGGTCGATCTTTCGGCCTATGCCTGGGAAGACGACATGGTGATCCTGGGCGAACGTGCCGACGTCGACGTGGTGGTCGAGATGGTCGGCGGCGCGGACGGCCCGGCGCTGGCCTGCTCGCGCACCACGATCGAGGCGGGCAAGGCGCTGGTCACCGCCAACAAGGCGATGATCGCGCACCACGGGCTGGAACTGGCCGCCAAGGCCGAGGAACAGCGCGTTGCGCTCAAGTTCGAAGCCGCAGTCGCGGGCGGGATCCCGGTGATCAAGGCGCTGCGCGAAGGCACGGCCGCCAATGCGATCGAGCGGGTCTACGGGATCCTCAACGGGACCTGCAACTACATCCTTACGGTGATGGAAGACACCGGGCGCGATTTCGCCGGTGTGCTGGCCGAGGCCCAGAGCCTGGGCTATGCCGAGGCCGATCCGACTTTCGATGTCGAGGGGATCGATGCGGCGCACAAGCTTTCGATCCTGGCTGCGATCGCTTTTGGCACGCGGGTCGATTTCGCCGGGGTTTCGGCTTCGGGGATCACCCGGCTGCGCGCCGCCGATATCGCCCAGGCCGACGCGCTGGGCTATGTCATCCGCCTGATCGGCACGGCCGAAGCCGGGGCCGACGGGCTGTTCCAGCGGGTCCAGCCGCACCTGGTGCCGGTGGATCACCCGCTCGCCCATGTCGACGGCGCGACCAACGCGGTGGTGGCCGAGGGCGACGTCTCGGGGAGACTGCTGTTCCAGGTCGCGGGCGCGGGCGATGGCCCGACCGCCAGCGCGGTGGTCGCCGACCTGATCGATATCGCCCGCGGAGAGCTGGGCCCGGCCTTTTCGATGCCGGTGGCCGAGCTCGAAGCGCTGGCTCCTGCGGCCACCGGCCACCGCCAGAGCCGCGCCTATATCCGCTTCATGGTCGCCGACCGCCCCGGCGTGCTGGCCGAAATCACCGCCGCACTGCGCGATGCCGGGGTCTCGATCGAAAGCCTGATCCAGAAGGGCCGCGCTGCCGATATGGGCGAAGTGATGGTGGCGATGGTCACCCACGAGGGCCCCGAAAGCGCCGTCAGCGAGGCGCTGCGGCTGCTTGACGGCGCGCCCTGCCTGACCGAACCGCCGCTGGTTCTGCATATCCTGGGGGATTAAGTTTTTCCGCTGACGCGGAAGGCAACACCGGCCCGCTCCCCCGGCCCGACCACCCATTGTTTAACCTGTCGGGTGGCCGGGCCGGGGGAGCGGGCTGGTGTTGCGCGCATCAACGCATTCACGGCGCGGGCATTTCGCCCTTGGCGATCTTGTCGGCATCCGAGCCTTCGGGCGCCAAGGGCAGCGCGCTGACATCGACGTAGTAGACCGGCGGCGGGGCTCCGCCCAGGTTGCCCCTGCACACCCCATCTGCGCCTTTCCGACATTTGATATAGGCAACATCGGGGGCGCTGGGAATATTCCCATCGAGCGCCCGGCGCGCCTCGCGCGAATTGGGATCGCTTGCGGCGGTCGAGGGCATGCGCTGGTCGGGAGTATCGTTGCCGCAGACCACGATTTCGCCCGCCTCGGCCGGCTGGCAGCGCTGGCGGCGGCCTCCAACCCCGAACTTGGCTTTGGCCGCTTCGAACCGCTCGGCAACCTTGCGGTCAAGCTCATCGTCGGCGGGCTGGGCATGCGCCGCGGTGCTGGTCAGGACCAGGCAGGCTAGCAAGGCCAATATGTTACGCAGCATTCCCGTTCCCGCTCCAGTGCCCGGCAGGAAGCCCCGCGGCGCTTAATCGCCGCTGAACATCGCCCCCTCGACAGCCAGCGCGCCCGCGTCTAAGCGCGCCGTTACATACCTATGCAGAAGGTTCTTCAACGATCATGACCAAGACTCCTCCCTCCCGGGTCCTCGACCGCGTCCTCGTCCTCGAAATGGTTCGCGTCACCGAAGCCGCCGCGATCGGCGCTTCGAAGCTGATCGGGCGCGGCGACGAGAAGGCCGCCGATGCCGCTGCGGTCGAAGCGATGCGTGCCGCGCTCAACGAGCTGGCGATGGACGGCACCGTGGTGATCGGCGAGGGCGAGCGCGACGAAGCGCCGATGCTCTATATCGGCGAAAAGGTCGGCTCGGCGCAGGGCACTGGGCCCAAGATCGACATCGCGCTCGATCCGCTCGAAGGCACCACGATCACCGCCAAGGCCGGGCCCAACGCGCTGGCGGTGCTGGCGGTGGCCGAACAGGGCAACCTGCTCAACGCCCCCGACGTCTATATGGACAAGCTGGCGGTCGGCCCGGGCTATCCCGACGGAATCATCGATCTGGCCAAGAGCCCGACCGAAAACGTCAAGGCGGTGGCCGCGGCCAAAGGCGTCGAACCCGGCGATATCATCGTCTGCGTGCTCGATCGGCCGCGCCATGCCGATCTGATCGCCGAACTGCGGAGCCTTGGCTGCGGGGTCGTGCTGATCGGCGACGGTGATGTGGCGGGGGTGATCGCGGTGACCAATCCCGATACCACGATCGATCTCTACATGGGTTCGGGCGGCGCCCCCGAAGGCGTGCTGGCGGCAGCCGCGCTGCGCTGTGTCGGCGGGCAATTCAACGGCCGCCTGCTGTTCCGCAACGACGACGAAAAGGCCCGCGCGCGCAAGTGGGGGATCGAAAACCTCGACAAGATCTACACCCGCGATGAACTGGCCAAGGGCGACTGCATCTTCGCTGCGACCGGAGTGACCGATGGCTCGCTGCTGAAAGGCGTCAAGCGGATGAAGGACGGCCTGATCACCACCAACTCGGTAGTGATGCGCGCCAGCTCGGGCACGGTCCGCTGGGTCAGCGGCGAGCACCGCAACCGGGGCTGATCCACACCCTTCGTTCTTCTTCCCGTTGCAATCCCCCTTCGCTTGGCTAAGGCCGGGCGCGGGCTGATTCACGCGGGGAAGGGCGACTCACATGAAATTGCTGGCCGGAAATTCCAACCTGCCGCTGGCGCAGGCGATCGCCGACTACCTCAAGCTGCCGCTGACACGGGCCGACGTGCGGCGCTTCGCCGATGACGAGATCTTTGTCGAGATCCACGAAAACGTGCGCGGCGAGGATGTCTTCGTGCTCCAATCGACCAGCGCGCCGGCCAACGACAACCTGATGGAACTGCTGATCTGCATCGATGCGTTGCGCCGCTCCTCGGCCAGGCGGATCACCGCGGTGCTGCCCTATTTCGGCTATGCCCGGCAGGACCGCAAACCGGGCCCGCGCACGCCGATTTCGGCCAAGCTGGTCGCCAACCTGATCACCCAGGCCGGGGCCGACCGGGTGCTCGCGGTCGATCTCCACGCCGGGCAGATTCAGGGCTTCTTCGATATCCCGACCGATAACCTCTATGCCGCTCCGGTGATGGCCGCCGATATCCTGCAGCGCACCGGGGGGCAGAACCTGATGGTGGTTTCGCCCGACGTTGGCGGGGTGGTCCGCGCCCGGGCGCTGGCCAAGCGAATCCACGATGCCCCGCTCTCGATAGTCGACAAGCGGCGCGACAAGCCGGGTTCGTCCGAGGTGATGAACATTATCGGCGATGTGAAGGGCTGGGACTGCATCCTGATCGACGACATCATCGATTCGGGCGGCACTTTGTGCAACGCCGCCGGGGCCTTGATCGAAGCCGGGGCCAAGAGCGTGACCGCTTACCTGACCCACGGGGTGCTGTCGGGAACGGCGGTCGAGCGGGTCAAGGCCTCGGCGCTCAAGGAGCTGGTAATCACCGATTCGATCCAGGCCGGCGAGGCTGCCACGGCTCCGGGCAGCAAGGTCCGGGTGCTTTCGATCGCTCCCTTGGTGGGCGAAGCGATTTCCCGGATTGCCGAGGAAAGCTCGGTTTCGAGCCTGTGGGACTGATGGCGCTCGAAGCCGAGCTGGCGCTGGCCCACCGCCTGGCCGATGCCGCGCGCGCGGTTATCCGGCCGCTGTTCCGCACCGGCCTGTCCAGCGAACGCAAGGCCGACCGCTCGCCCGTGACCGAGGCCGACCGCGCTGCCGAACAGGCGATGCGCGACCTGATCGTCGCCGCATTTCCCGACGACGCGATCCACGGTGAGGAATTCGGCGCGACCAACGGCACTTCGGGACGGACCTGGGTGCTCGATCCGATCGACGGGACCACCGCCTTCATGGCCGGCCGTCCGATCTTCGGCACGCTGATCGCGCTGGTCCAGGAAGGCTGGCCGGTCTTGGGGATTATCGACCAGCCGATCCTGGGCGAACGCTGGGTCGGGGTCACCGGCACACCGACGACCTTCAACGGGTCCCCGGTGCGCACACGGCTGTGCCCAAGCCTGGCCGACGCGGCCCTTGCGACCACCGGCCCGCATTACTTCGATGACCATGACGGGCAGCACTTCATGGCGCTGGCCGCCAAGACCGATCACAAGCGGATGGTGATGGGGGGGGACTGCTACAATTATGCCACGCTGGCGCTCGGCCAGCTCGACATTGTCTGCGAGGCCAACCTCAAGCTGCACGACTATGCCGCGCTGATCCCGGTGGTCGAAGGCGCCGGCGGGGTGATGTGCGACTGGCACGGCGAGCCCTTGCACGCCGCCAGCGACGGGCATGTGCTGGCGCTGGGCGATCCGGCAAGGCTCGAGGATGTGGTGGAAGCCCTCGCTTGCCATCATTGAAATCCTCCCCGGCACGGGGAGGTGGCGCGCCGAAGGCGTGACGGAGGGGGCTCTCGTCTTGCTGCGAGGCCGCGTACGGAGGCGAACCCCCTCCACCAGCTGCGCTGGTCCCCCTCCCCGTTCCGGGGAGGATTTGGCCCTCACCCAAAAACAACACAAGCCAAACGCCCCCACTTCCTCTAGGGGGCAGCGCATCATGTCCTTCCCCGATGTAACCCCGCTTCTTTCCGAAGCGCTCGCCGCGCATGGCTATACTGCGCTGACCCCTGTCCAGGCCCAGGTGCTCGAAGGCGAAGCGCGGGGCCGCGACCTGGTGGTTTCGGCGCAGACCGGCTCGGGCAAGACCGTCGCGTTCGGGCTCGCCATGGCTGACGAACTGCTGGCCGATGGCGCCTTGCCGATCGCCGCCGCGCCGCTCGCGCTGGTGATCGCGCCGACCCGCGAGCTGGCGCAGCAGGTCAGCCGCGAGCTGGCCTGGCTCTATGCCAAGGCCGGAGCGCGGATCGCCAGCTGTGTCGGCGGCATGGACCCCAGCAAGGAACGCCGCGCGCTCAGCCACGGCGCGCATGTGGTGGTCGGAACCCCAGGCCGCCTGCGCGATCACCTCGAACGCGGCGCGCTCAATCTCACCGCGCTTCGCACCATCGTGCTCGACGAGGCCGACGAGATGCTCGACATGGGCTTTCGCGAAGACCTTGAAGAAATCCTCGACGCCACACCATCAGGCCGCCGCACGCTGCTGTTCTCGGCGACCATGCCCAAGCCGATCGTTGCGCTGGCGCGGCGCTACCAGCGCGATGCGCTGCGGATCTCGACCGTGGGGGAGGATCGCGGCCACGGCGATATCGCCTATCAGGCGATCACCGTCGCCCCGGCGCAGATCGAGCACGCGGTGATCAACCTGCTGCGCTTTCACGAGGCCGAGACCGCGATGCTGTTCTGCGCCACGCGCGACAATGTCCGCCACTTGCACGCCGCGCTGATCGAACGCGGGTTCGCCGCCGTGGCGCTGTCGGGCGAGCACAGCCAGGCCGAGCGCAACAATGCGCTGCAGGCCCTGCGCGATCGCCGCGCGCGGGTCTGCGTCGCGACTGACGTCGCCGCGCGCGGGCTCGACCTGCCGACGCTCAGCCTGGTGATCCACGTCGAAATCCCGCGCGATGCCGAGGCGCTCCAGCACCGCTCGGGCCGCACCGGCCGCGCCGGCAAAAAGGGCACCGCGGTGATCGTGGTTCCTTATCCGCGCCGCAAACGGGTCGAGGGGATGCTGCGCGGCGCGCGGATCGAGGCCGAATGGCGCGAGGCGCCGACGCCCGAAGACATCCGCCGCAACGACCGCGAACGGCTGATCGCCGCGCTGCTCGAGCCGGTCGAACTCGACGAGGAAGACCGCGAGATCGCCGCTCGGCTGCTCAGCGAGCGCAGCCCGGAAGACATCGCCGCCGCGCTGGTCCGCGCCCACCGCGCCAGGATGCCAGCGCCCGAAGAACTGATCCCCGGCACCCACGAAGCCCAACGCGCCGCCCAAGTCGAGCGCCATCGCCCCGGCTTTGATGACGTGGTCTGGTTCCGCATGGACGTCGGCCGCCGCCAGAACGCCGACGCCCGCTGGATCCTGCCGCTGCTCTGCCGGCGCGGCCACATCACCCGCAACGAGGTTGGCGCGATCCGGATCGGCCAGCAAGAGACCCACTTCCAGGTCCCCACCGCCGTCGCGCGCAAATTCGCCGACGCGGTCAAACGCACCGCCGGGGTCGAAGGCGACGATGAAAGCGGGATTACGATCGAACAGTCAGACGCCCCACCTCAGCACGGCGCCCCGCACAAACCCCGCGGCGGCCCCCCGCCCAAGCCGCACCGCGGGCAGGGCGGGCCGGGCGCCAAGGGGCCGAGGGTGTTTCACAAGGGCAAGCCGAAGGGGCCGAGGGGCTAACCCCACCCCCCTAACCCAACCCGTCACCCCGGGCTTGACCCGGGGTCCCGCTTGCGTTTCAACTCCACCGATGGATCGCGAACGAAAAGGCGGCTGGGTCTACATCATGGCCGACCGCTATCGCGGCACGATCTATGTCGGAGTGACCTCAGACCTCGCGGCCCCCATCTTTCAGCACCGCGAGGGCGACGGGTCCGATTTCTGCAAACGCTACAATCTCGACCGGCTGGTCTGGGCCGAGCGCGGCGATTCGATCGAAGACTGCATTGCCCACGAAAAGCGGATCAAACGCTGGCGCCGCGAATGGAAGTTCGCCCTGATCGAGCGCGCCAACCCCGATTGGTCCGATCTGTTCGAGCATTTGGTTTAGGCAGCGGTGCGATACCATTGCGCTTTTCAGTTTTCCCAGCCCCTTACTCCAACGCTCCCACCCCCTGCGCTCGTCACCCCGGGCTTGACCCGGGGTCCCGCTTTTAGCGAAACGCCCGAAAAGGCAGCGGGACCCCGG
>JANPMA010000140.1:0-20306 GCA_031422595.1 Novosphingobium sp.
CCGTGCTGATCGCCACCCCGTAACGCGCAGCAGCCGCGTGCCGCGACATCCCGTCCCGTTCAACCGCCGCAACAACGCGCTCACGCAAATCCAACGAATAAGGCTTGGCCATGCTCGCTGGCCTCCTCAGCCCAGCAAGCAGCTTGAATCACAAAACAGCAGCCAAGGGAATCCCCAACCGAGTCAGCCTCACGTCATCCCGCTCTAGAATTTGTCAACTTGCCTGAGGCCCTTCCCCGTGGGGAAAGGGTTGGGATGGGGGTTCTTCCCTATCGAGCGCGGAACCCCCACCCCAACCCCTCCCCGCCGGGGAGGGGCTTTTGAGGTTCAATCCAATCGTCGCGGTGCCTAGCTGTTGTCTTCGACCTCAGCGTCGGGGCCGTTTTTCTTGATCGAATCGATCGCGTTCTGGGCGCTGGCCTTGCTCGAATAGCCTTCGGTCGAGAACATCACTTCCGAATTGTGCTTGAAGCGAACGCGAAACTCGCCAGCCTTGTCCTTGTAGATATCGAACTTGTGAGCCATTGCGGTTCTCCTGCCCCAAAGGAGCGCCAAGCTACTCAGATTGAAGCGAATCGCTAGCGGAATCTGCCGGGCGAATAAGGTTCCGGATCGACTTCACCCGTACCGCGGCCCAGCAACAGACCAAGCGCCAGATCGGCGGCGGCCGGCGCGGTCTGGATCCCGAAGCCGCCCTGTCCGGCAAACCAGAAGAACCCTGCAGCCACTGGGTCGAAGCCATAGACCGGCAGCCGATCGGGTGCGAAGCTGCGCAGCCCCGCCCACTTGTGCTCGAGGCGCCGGACCGGCCAATCGGCCACATCCTCCAGCCGGGCGATCGCGGTGGCCACGTCGATCTCTTCGGGCGCGGCATCGCATGGCGCGCTGGGTGTCTCATCGTGAGGGCTGAGCCACAGCTTTGCGCCCTCGGGCCGGAAATAGAAGCTGCCGTCGAAACCCAGCACCAGCGGCAGGTCGGCGGGCACCGGCAGGCCCATCGCCAGTTGGGCAATGGTGCGGCGGAAGGGTTGAACCCCCAGCGGCGCGGCACCGGCCGTCAGCGCCACCGGGTCGGCCCAGGCGCCGGCCGCATCGACCAGAACCTCGGCCGCGAACTCACGCCCGTCTTCCAGCTTCATTCGCCAGGCCCCGCTCTCGCGCCGGGCTGCGGCCAGCCGCGCCCGGCACAGCAGTTCCGCCCCGCTCCGCCGGGCCTGGGCCAGGTAGAGCTGGTGCAGCGCAGCGACGTCGATGTCGCAACAATCTGGCTCAAGCACCCCCTGGTCCCAGCCGGGACGCAAGCCGGGAATGCGCAGTTCAAGCTCGGCATGGCCAAGCCGCTCTACCCGCACGCCCAAGGCGGCGAAATTTTCGCCGAAGGCGTCGAGTTCGCGGGCCTCCTCGCTGCGCGCCAAAGTCAGCGCGCCGCGCGGGCGCAGCAGACCATTGCCTTTCAGGAACGGCCCCGAGGCCGCGGTCAGGGGATAGACCAGCGGTCCACCATAGCTCTCGGTCCAGAACGCGGCCGAACGGCCGGTGGCGTGATAGCCGGGGCGCTCCTCGGCCTCGAGCAGCAGGACCCGGCCGTGCGGTGCCAGGCCCGCCGCCAGCGAGGCCCCGGCCATCCCGGCACCGACAATCGCGAAATCGAAGCGACCTTCCATGGGCGTCAGTTCGCGGCGATCCGCGCCAGCAGGGCATCGCAAGCGGCCAGCGCCCGGTCCCGCGCCGGATCGGCTTCACGCAGCAGCTCGTGCCGACCTTCCTGGCCGAAATGGACCAGTTCGCAATCGGGCAGGCGTGTGGCCGCGCGAGCGATCGGCTTCCAACCGACCAGCTTGTCGTTGTCGGTCGCGACGATCACCACCGGCACCTTCACGCTTTCCAGCATGCCCGGCTCTGCCAGCAGCCGCATCGACGCATAGGCGCGCTCAACCCAGCCCCAGCTGCCCGGGCCCATCACCAGCTGCGGCCGGTGTTCGCGCCACCACAGCTCGTCGGCATAGCGTTCTTCGTCATGGGTCAGAAGGTGTGCGCGCGCTTCGGGGACCTGGCCTGGCGCCTCGCTCCATTTCCAGGCGGGACGGCGCGGATCACCCAGCCCCTTCATCAGCTTGGCGGCCTGGTGCATCACGCTGGGCGGCAGCAGGCTGGCGGTGAAGCCCAGCATCGGCGCCGACAGCACCAGCGCGGCGGGGTCGGCCAGCCCCTCAGCCACGGCGCGCAGCACCAGGTGTCCGCCCATCGAATGTCCGGCCAGTAGGTGCGGACCAGGCGTTTCGGCCTTCCAGCGTTTCCACAACAAGCCAAGGTCTTCGCACCAGGTCGAGAAGTCGTCGATATGACCAGTGACCGCATCCGTGCCCAGCCGGCCCGAATCTCCCTGCCCGCGCCAGTCGCTGGCGGTGACGTGCCAGCCCAGCCGATGCCAGTGGGCCAGCGTTTCGAGATACTTCTCATAGAAATCGCCGCGCCCGGGCAGGAACAGGATCGATCCTTTCGCGCCTTCGCCCGGGACCGGCCAATCGATCCGCCGGATCGACCAGCCATCAGCAGTCTGCCAGCGGCTCTCGCGGGCCTCTGGCGGGATCGCGCGGCGATTGAATCGTGATGTCGGCATTTGGATAATTCCAGCCTCTCAGCACTGGTTACTTTTTGGTAAGTCCTGGCGCTTAGACAGGCTCCCAAGACCAGGGGGCCAGTGATGCCGGACTTCGAATTTCGTTACCTATTGCTGGGTGGATTGGCAATCGCGCTGCTGATTGCGGCCTTTACCGACATCCGCCGCCGCCAGATCGACAATTGGCTGAACGGCGCGATCGCCGCCGCTGCTCCGCTCTATTGGTGGGCCAGCGGTCTTTCGCTGTGGCCGGGCGTTGCCTGGCAGCTGGGCGTTGCCGCGGTAACGCTGGCGATTCTGGCAGGCCTGTTCGCGATCCGTGCCATGGGCGGAGGCGACGTCAAGCTGCTTACGGCGCTGGCGCTGTGGATCGAACCGCTTGGTTTTTTGCGCTTGCTGATTGCCATGGCGCTGATCGGCGGCGTGCTGACCGTGGTGCTGGGTGCCTGGCACGTCGCGCGCCGCCGCCACGAAAAGCTGGCGGTTCCTTATGGCGTGGCGATCTCAAGCGCCGCCTTGTGGGTTCTTGCAGTTCAATTTGTACCGGCTTTCCATGGCGCTGTTGCAGCGCAGGGAGCCGGTTGACCGGATTTTAACCAGTTTGCCCGAATAAGCACGGACGATTTCGGGATATTTCTAGGGGGCTTGTCTAGCCATGGATAAAAAGAAGCTGATGCTGCTGCTGGGCGCGCTGGTCATTGCGATCGGTACCGCGCTGGCTGCTCGGAGCCTGTTCGTCGGCGCAAGTGCGCCCAAGGCGGACGCCGCCCAGCAGGTCCCCAAGGGTCCCAAGGTACTGGTCGCAAACCGCGCCCTGCCGGTGGGCACGATCATTACCGCTGATTCGGTCGGCTTCCAGCTGTGGCCGAAGGAAATGGTCCAAGACGCCTATTTCATCGACGGCGAAGCCGACATGAACAAGCTGCTTGGTACCGTGGTGCGCTATCCGATCACCGCCGGCCAGCCGGTTACCCAGGGCGGCCTGGTTGCCCCCGGCGATCGCGGCTTCCTGGCCGCGGCACTTGGCCCGGGCATGCGCGCTGTGACGATCCCCGTATCGGCCAAGACCGGCGTCGGCGGCTTCATCTTCCCGGGCGACCGTGTTGACCTGATGCTGACCCAGACCGTTCCCGGCCAGGGTGACGGCCCGCCGCTCAAGGCGACCGAAACCATCCTGCGCAATGTGCGCGTGCTGGCTACCGACCAGTCGACCCAATCCGTTGTCGAGGACGGCAAGACCGTGGTCCGCTCGTTCCGCACGGTGACGCTCGAAGTGACCCCCAAGATCGCCGAAAAGATCGCGGTCGCCCAAACCATCGGCTCGCTCAGCCTGACACTGCGCAGCCTGGCCGACAACCAGTCCGAACTCGACCAGGCGATTGCCAGCGGGACGGTCAAGGTTCCGGCCGGTGCCAGCAAGGACCAGGAAGCGAAAGTCCTGGCCGCCGCGATGAACCGTCCGGTTGATGGGGGCACGACCTTCGTGACCGGCGGCGATGTCTCGCGCTTCCAGCGCCGCACCGTCCCCACGCCTGATCGTTCTGCAGCCACAATGAGCCAGCCTGTAATGCAGAGCCCGGTCCAGGGAGCTCCGCGTGCGGCCCGCCCGGCTACTACCGGCCCCGTGGTCCGCGTGACCCGCGGCAAGAACACCACTGAAGAACCGGTCGGAGGCCGTTGAGATGACGATCCGCAAACCCACCGCCTCCCCCGCCACGAAAGGCCGTACGATGAAACGCCTTGCCTTCACCATGCTCAGCGCGACGTGCGCGGCCCTGCCGCTCGCGCTGCTCCCGACGACAACGGCCGAGGCCCAGTCGGCCAGCCGTCCGGCCAGCGATGTGGTCCTCTCGATCGGGCGCGGCCAGCTGATCACGGTTGGCGGCGCGATGACCGATGTCTTCGTGGCCAATGAACAGGTCGCCGACGTCCAGGTCAAGAGCTCGCGTCAACTCTATGTCTTCGGCAAGGCCGGCGGCGAAACCACGATCTACGCCAGCGATGCAGCCGGCAACATCATCTGGTCGGCCAACGTTCGGGTGGGTTCGAACATCGACAGCGTCGATACGATGCTGAAGATGGCGATGCCCGACGCCAAGGTCGCGGTATCCACCATGGGCACCAACACCTTCCTGCTGACCGGCACCGTTGCCGCGCCGGAAGACGCGGCCGAAGCCCAGCGACTGGTCCAGGCCTTTGTCGGCAAGGAAGCCAATGTCATCACCCGGCTCAAGATGGCCACCCCGCTGCAGGTCAACCTGCACGTCAAGTTTGCCGAAGTCAGCCGCACCCTGGTTCGCGACATCGGAATGAACTGGACCACCGGCGATGCCTCGAGCGGGTTCCAGTTCGGGCTCGGCCAGGGCCGTGGATTTTCCTCGACCTTCCGTCCCGGATCAGTGACCGGCGTCGGAAACAAGCCGACGATCACGATTCCTGACATCAACAATCCCGGCAAATTCATCGAAGTTGTCGGGACCGCGGTCAGTCCGATCGGCGTAGGCACCACCCTTGCCGGTGCCGGCAAGCTGTTCGGCCTCGACATCCTGGGCGCGCTCGATCTGGGCGAACAGATGGGAATGGTCTCGACCCTGTCGGAGCCGAACCTGACCGCGCTTTCAGGCGAAACCGCCGAATTCCTGGCGGGCGGCGAATATCCGATCCCGATCAGCCAGGGGCTGGGCACCACTTCGGTCGAGTACAAGAAATTCGGCGTCAGCCTGGCCTATACCCCGACGGTGCTTGGCAACGGCCGCATTTCGATGCGCGTCCGGCCCGAAGTGTCCGAACTTTCGAGCCAGGGCGCAATCACCATCAACGGCTTCCAGGTTCCCGCGCTGACTGTGCGTCGCACCGAAACCACAGTCGAACTGGGCTCTGGCCAGTCGATGATGATCGCCGGGCTGATGAGCAACGGCGCGCAGAGCACGGTCAAGAAACTGCCGGGTGCCGGCGATCTGCCGATCGTGGGTTCGCTGTTTCGTTCGACCCACTTCCAGAAGGGTGAAACCGAACTGGTGATCGTGGTCACGCCCTACCTGGTCCAGCCGGTCAACGCGAGCGAGATCAAGCTGCCGACCGACGGCTATCGCAATCCCAACATGCTCCAGCAGGTGTTCGGCAACCAGGCCAGCGCCGGCAAATCTGGCGAGCAGCGTCCGGGGCCAACCAGTGCTCCGGCCCAGCAGGGCCCGAACGGTCCGCAGGTTGGCGAACTGATCGCCCCACAGGCGCTGGTTCCGCAGTCGGCCGCCAAGGAAGACAAGAAGAGCAAGAATAAGAAGAAGAAGGGCAGCGACGGCGATGCCGCGCCCGGCTTCAGCCTGAATTGAGGAAGGACGAACCTATGCCTATGATCAAATCCCGCAAGGCGCTGGCTTCGGCCCTTACCCTTTCGCTGGCATTCGCCTTGAGCGGCTGCGGCGGCGGAGCCCTGCCCGGCAATACCAGCCTTGAAAGTCTGCGCCAGCCAGTGGTTTCGACGACCAGCTACACGCTTGACATCTCGGCCGGACCGGGGGGTGTTTCGATCCCCGAACAGCGCCGCCTGGCGGGCTGGTTCGATGCGATGGCGCTGCGTTATGGCGACCGGATCTACATCGACGACCCGCTCAAGAGCGCAGGCAGCCGCGCCGCGGTTGAAGGCGTGGCGGGCCGCTATGGCATGCTGGTCGGCGATGATGCCCCGGTGACCCCGGGCGATGTCGCGCCGGGTACGGTCCGGGTGATTGTGGCTCGGTCCACTGCTTCGGTTCCGGGCTGCCCCAACTGGTCGCAGAATTCAGATGCCAACCTGACCAATGGCACCAATGCCAACTATGGCTGCTCGGTCAATTCGAACATGGCCGCGATGGTCGCCGATCCGGAGCACCTGATCAAGGGTGCCAACGGCAACGGGGTGACCACGGTGATGAGCTCGACCAAAGCCATCGACAGCTATCGCGAGGCCCCGCCAACCGGCGAAAAGGGTCTGAAAGAACAATCGTCGCAGAGTGGGAAGTAAGCCATGAATGCTCCTTGGAAACCTGGCGTGCAAGGCAACCGCGACCCGTTCGCCGCCTTTATCTGCGACGACGCCGCACTCGATGTGCTGCGCCCCGTAATTATCGAAATGGGCTGGCAGCCCGAGAAGTGCAACAAGGGCGGTCTGCGCAACGCAGTGCAATCGCTCTCGATCTCGGCCAGCCCCAACATCCTGATGGTCGACCTGTCGGAAAGCGGCGACCCGCTGAACGATATCAACGCCCTGGCCGAGGTTTGCGAACCGGGCACGGTGGTCATCGCGTGCGGCCAGGTCAACGATGTCCGGCTCTACCGCGACCTCCTGGCCAGCGGGATCCACGACTATCTGCTCAAGCCGCTGTCGGCCAGCCAGGTGCGCGATGCCCTGGTCAATGCCCAAGCGGTGTTTGCCAATCCCAAGGCGCACGATCCCTCGGTGGCGAAGAAGCACATTTCGACCGCTGTCATCGGGACCCGCGGCGGGGTTGGAGCTTCGACCCTGGCCACTTCGCTGGCCTGGCTGTTCAGCGCCGACGAAAAGTGCCCGACAGCGCTGCTTGACCTTGACGTCCACTTCGGGACCGGCGCCTTGGCGCTGGACCTCGAACCGGGCCGGGGCCTAACCGACGCGATCGAGAACCCGGGACGGATCGACGGCCTGTTCATCGAGCGCGCGATGATCCGCGCCAACGATCACCTGGCGATCCTTTCGGCCGAAGCGCCGATGAATTCGCCGCTGATGACCGATGGTGCCGCCTTCATCCAGCTTGAGGAGGAATTCCGTCAGGCTTTCGAAATGACGGTGATCGACCTGCCGCGCAACATGCTGATCAATTTCCCCAATCTGCTCGCCGATGTGAATGTCGTGCTGGTGGTGGTGGAGATGACCCTGGCTTCGGCTCGCGATGCGATCCGGATCCTCTCGTGGCTTAAGTCCAATGCCGCGCATGTCCAGCCGCTGGTTGTGGCCAACAAGGTCCAGTCGGGCGTGGCCGAAATCAGCAAGGCCGATTTCGAAGCCTCGATCGAACGCAAGATCAACTTCACGATCCCCTACGACATCAAGGCTGCAACCAATGCTGCCAAGTTGGGACAAACCTTTGCCGATGCCAACCGCTCGGCCAAGGCCGGGGCCGCGATCCGCGATATCGCGAAGTCGGTCATGAATGTCGGTGAAGGCGAAGTGATCGACGCAGCGATCAAGCCCAAAAGCTCGCTGCTCGGCAAGTTCGACCTCAAGTCGATGCTTTCGAGTGGCAAGAAAGCCAAGCAAGCATCCGCTCCGGCCCAGGCCTGAGCGCGTGAGTGAAACCGGGGCCCGCTGCCTGGCAGCGCAAGTCCCTGCGATAGAAGGCGAGACGCGCGGATGAGCATTGTCCAGCTCCTGCTGATTGCTATGGGCCTGATGAGCTTCATGGTCCTGGGTTATCTGGCCTTTGCGGGTCCGTCGGCGGCCAAGGAAGGCACGCGCCGCCTGCAAGCGCTGCGCTATCGCCATTCGGAAAGCACCGACGCCAAGGTCGAGGCCCAGCTCAAAAAGGCTGTCGCCGCGCGCAAGCCGAAGCGGCACCATATCGCCGGATCAGAATCCCGCCTTGCCGCATTGTCCCTGCGTCTGCACCGAACCGGCAAGACCTGGACTCTGGCGCAGTATGCCTATGCCTCGGCCGGGATCGCGCTGGCGATAGCGGTGATCTTGTTCCTCAAGACCGGCGCGGCACTGCTGTCGTTGGGTCTGGGGTTGGTGGTTGGAGCCGGTTTTCCGCATATGGCCGTCAACTTCTTCATCAAGAAGCGCAATGGCCAGTTCACCACCAAATTCCCCGATGCGATCGAACTGCTGGTGCGCGGTCTGCGCTCGGGTCTTCCGGTTACCGAAACGCTGGGCGTCGTCGCAACCGAAGTTCCTGGCCCGGTGGGCGAGGAATTCAAGCTGGTGACCGAACGGATCAGGATCGGCAAGACCATGGAGGATGCCCTCCAGGAAACCGCCGACCGGCTTAACACGCCCGAATTCAGTTTCTTCTGCATCACGCTGGCGATCCAGCGCGAAACCGGGGGCAATCTTGCCGAAACGCTGTCGAACCTGGCCGATGTGCTGCGCAAGCGCGCCCAGATGAAGCTCAAGATCCGCGCGATGAGCTCGGAATCCAAGGCTTCTGCCTATATCGTCGGCTCGCTGCCGTTCATCGTCTTCAGCATGATCTACTGGATCAATCCCAAGTACCTGGGCGGCTTCTTCACCGACGACCGGCTGATCGTCACCGGCCTTGGCGGCATGGTGTGGATGTCGATCGGCGCGTTCATCATGGCCAAAATGGTCAGCTTCGAAATCTGAGCGAGGGAAAGAGCAAACCATCATGAACCCGCCCGGACCCACACTCCTCGGCATCGACGTCATCTGGGTCGGTACGATCCTGGCGTTCTGCGCCATGATGGCCGTGATTTTCGCGATCTACACTGCGGTCACCATTCGCGACCCGATGCAGAAGCGCGTCAAGGCGCTCAGCGATCGCCGCGACCAGCTCAAGAGCGGTCTCATCACCGGTGGCTCGAGAAAACGCGCCAGCCTGGTGCGCAAGACCCAAACCACCGACAAGATGAAGGACACGCTGTCATCCTTGAAGGTGCTGCAGCAAAGTCAGCTTGAGACCATCCAGCAAAAGCTGGCCCAGGCCGGGATCCGCAAGAAAGAGCTGGGGATCGTGGTGATTTTCGCCCGAATGGTGCTGCCGGTTGTGCTGGGCGGGTTTGCCGCCTTCATGATCTATGGCCTCAACTATTTCCCGACCTGGGGCGGCATGAAAAAGTTGATGGCTTTCGCCACGGCTGTCGGGCTTGGTTACAAGGGACCCGAAATCTATCTTGGCAACCTGATTTCCAAGCGTACCGACCTGATCCGCAAGGGCCTGCCCGATGCGCTCGACCTCCTGGTGATCTGTGCTGAAGCCGGTCTGACCGTTGACGCCGCGTTCAACCGCGTGGCCCGCGAACTGGGCCGGGCCTTCCCCGAACTGGGCGACGAATTCGCGATGACTTCGATCGAATTGTCGTTCCTTTCGGAACGCCGCCAGGCTTTCGAAAACCTGGCCTACCGCGTCAACCTTGAGGCGGTGAAGGGCGTGACCACCACCATGGTCCAGACCGAACGTTATGGTACTCCGCTCGCTTCGGCGCTGCGCGTGCTTTCGGCCGAATTCCGCAACGACCGGATGATGCGCGCCGAAGAAAAGGCCGCGCGTCTGCCGGCGATCATGACCGTGCCGCTGATCCTGTTCATCCTGCCGGTGCTGTTCATCGTGATCCTTGGGCCGGCGGCCTGTTCGATCGCCGATGCCTTCAGCAGCAAGCCGGGACGGCACTAAGAACTCCCTTGCCTGGGGGCAACCAAAGGTCGGTCCGGCGAAATCCGGGCTGGCCTTTGCGTATTCAGGCCTTGGTGACCGTCCCTTCGATCGCGCCGAAAATCGAATGCCCGCGCGCGTTGCGCATGTCGATCCGCACCACATCGCCAAAGCGCAGGAACGGGGTCTGGGCTTCGCCACTGGCAATCGTCTCGATCATGCGCTGCTCGGCGATGCACGAGTAGCCGCGCCCGCCGGCACTGCAGGGGCGGCCCGGCGATCCATCGGGGTCGCGGTTGGAAACTGTGCCCGAACCGATGATCGATCCCGCGCCGATCCGGCGGGTCTTGGCCAGGTGTGCGATCAGGGTGCCGAAGTCAAAGGTGCATTCCTCGCCCGCTTCGGCGCGGCCGAACGCCTGGCCGTTGAGATCGACCGCCAGCACATGGCCCAGCCGCCCGCCGCTCCAGGCTTCGCCCAGTTCGTCGGGCGTGACGAAAACCGGTGAGAAATGCGTGGCCGGTTTCGACTGGACGAAGCCAAAGCCCTTGGCCAATTCACCCGGGATCAGGTTGCGCAGCGATACGTCGTTGACCAGCCCGACCAGCCGGATGTGGCCCAGCGCGTCCGCAGCCGAAACGCCTTGCGGCACATCATCGGTGACCACGCAGATCTCGGCTTCCATGTCGCAGCCCCAGGCTTCGTCGGCCAAGGTGATCGGCGCGCGCGCACCGCGCAGGTCGTCGCTGCCGCCCTGATACATCAAGGGATCGTGCCAGAAGCTGTCGGGCAGTTCGGCCCCGCGCGCCTTGCGGACCAGTTCGACATGATTGACGTAGGCGCTGCCGTCGGCCCACTGGTAGGCGCGCGGCAGCGGGGCGGCGACTTCGCGTTCATGGAACCGTTCGCGCGGGATCGCGCCGTGTTCCAGTTCTGTCGCCAGCGCTTCGAGCAACGGGGCGTGCTGCTCCCAATCGTCGAGTGCGGCCTGGAGCGTCGGGACCAGATGGTCGGCCGGGGTATACCAGGCCAGGTCCTTCGAAACGAGGACCAGCTGGCCGTCGCGGCCATGGGGCATCGATGCCAGTTTCATGCGTTGGTCATTCCTTGCTGCCTGCCTGCTCGCGGATACGCTGGAGCAGATCCTTGAAAGTCTTGCGTTCGGCCGCGCTGAGCGCGCCGAACAGGTGCTGTTCCATCTTGAGCGCGATCGGCATGATTGCCCCGTGAACTTCGCGCCCCGTGGCGGTCAGTTCAAGGTGGTGCGAGCGTCCGTCGCGCGCGTTGGGGCTGCGCGCGATCAGGGCGCGCTCTTCCAGCACCTTGCAGGCGCGGTTGACCGCCACCTTGTCCATCCGGGTCGCGCCGACCAGCTCACGCTGGGTATGCGCGCCGCTATCGCCCAGCACCGCCATCACCCGCCATTCGGGGATCTTGAGCCCGAAGCGAGAGGAATACTCCGCCGCGATCCGATCGCTCACTGCGTTCGAGGTGATCGACAGCAAGTAGGGAAGGAAATCGGCGAGGCGGGCCTGCTTGCTCATCAACTGGTTCCTGTTGCAACCAGTTTGCTAGGGGGCAAGGCTGCAAAGCGCAATGCCAAAGGTCAATTTCTGACCGCGTCTGGCGCGGCTGCTGCGAAGGCCGGTATCTGACGCAGCGCGGCGTCGATCCGCACCAGCTTTGGCAAGCTTTCCAGCGGAACCATGAAGCGCCGAGCGCTGTACATTTGCGGGACCAGGCAGACGTCGGCAAGGTTGGGCGCAGCACCGCCGAACAGTCCATCGTCGGGCGCTCCCGCCTCAAGCGCGGCCAGGCCATCTCCCAACCAGCGGTGCAGCCAACGGCCGATCGCCGCCTCATCCTGACCCATTTCATCGCGCAGGTAGTTCTGCACGCGCAGGTTCTGCAGCGGATGGATTTCGGACGCAATCGTCAGCGCCTGCGCCAGCGTGCGGGCGCGTTCGGCTGGGTCGGCCGAGACCATCCGCGGCTCTGGAAAGCGCGCGTCGAGATAGTCGATGATCGCCAGCGACTGGCTGAACACCTGCCCATCGGCCTCGAGCAGCGGAATCAGACCGAGCGGATTTAGCGCGCGATAGTCTTCGCTGCGCTGGTCGCCCGCGGCCAGGTCAACGACCACCCGGCGATAGGTCACGCCCTTCAGGTTCAGCGCGATCCGGACTCGGTAGGCCGCGCTTGAGCGCCAGTAGTCGTGGAGGACAATCTCGCTCATCCCAGCACCCGCCCGGCCACCGCTTGCAACTTCGCCACCAGCGCCGGATCGCGCGCCGCCGGTGCGGTCATCACCGCGTGCTCCAACGCATGGTCGATTGGACTGGGACTGCGGCTTTTGGGCAGGCTCTTCGCCAGGCTGCGCACCACTTTGGCCGCCAGGTCAACGTTGCGCTTCATCACCGCCATGATCTCAGCCACATCGGCTTCGTCGCCATCGCGCCAGCTGTCATAGTCGGTGACCATGCCGAGCAGCGCATAGGGCAGCTCGGCCTCGCGGGCGAGGCGCGCTTCGGGCATGCCGGTCATCCCGATCACGTCCCCGCCCCATTTGCGGTAGAGTTTGCTTTCCGCCCGGGTCGAGAATTGCGGCCCTTCAATCGCGACATAACAGCCGCCGTCATGGACCATGGCGTCCTCGCCTTTGACCGCCGCGACCAGTCCGCCGCGCAGGCGCGGGCAGATCGGATCGGCCAGGCTGACATGGGCGACCAGGCCGGGGCCGAAGAAGCTGCCCGCACGGCTGCTCGTGCGGTCGATGAACTGGTCTACCGCCACGAAATGCCCCGGCGCCATGTGCGGATTGAGCGAACCAATTGCCGATAGCGCGACCAGGTCGGTCACTCCGCAACGCTTGAGCACGTCGATGTTGGCGCGGTAGTTGACTGCCGATGGCGGCACTGCATGGCCGGTGCCGTGGCGCGGCAGGAAAGTGACGCGCACCCCTTCAAGCGTGCCGGTGGTGACTGCCGCAGATGGCAGCCCAAATGGGCTCGCAACTTCGATTTCCTGGGCGCTGTCCAGCCCAATCCCGGCCGCCAGGCCCGAACCGCCGATTACGCCGATATGCCAGGTGTCACTCATTTCGGGGCGAGGATACCCGCCATGATGAAGTCGATGCAATGCTCACGATAGCGATCGCGCAATTCTTCGGTCAGCGCCTCGGTATCATAGCAGTGCTTGAGCACCAGCCGCGACGAGAAGAACCGGTCGCACGCCCCGGTGGTGGTGAAATAGAACAGCTGCGGATCGACATCGCGAAACACGCCCTGCTTCACCCCGTCCTTGATCAGCTTGTCATAGGCGCGGCTGAGCGGAGTGAGGTAAGAGTCGGCAATCCGGTGCGCTTCGTCGGGATCGCTTTCGCGCACCAGCCGCATCAATAGGCGGTTGAGGTATGGCGTCTGGTAGTAGGTATCGACCACCGCGCCGATGTGGCGACGCAGCCGCTGTTCGGGGGCCATGTCCTTGGCCATCAGCGCATCGACCGCGTGGATGATCCCTGCCATGTCGCGATCGAGCAGGGCTTTCATCAGCCCTGCCTTGTTGCCGAAGTAATATTTGACCAGCGCCGAATTGAGCCCCGAGCGCAGCGACAGTTCGCTGAGCGAGATATCGACGATATCGCCCTCGCGCATGATGTCCGACGCGGTCTGCAGCAATTGCTCGCGCGCGCCCGGCGGCGCCTCGGTTGCCACGTCTTGCGCCTGACTGCTCATGCGTAGGGTGGCTCCTCTCCCCACCAAGGATAGAAGTCGGGCATATCCTCAGAAACCCGTAGCGGAAAGGCGGGCGGGCGCTTTTCGAGGAAGCTTTGCACACCTTCCTTGGCATCGGCGCCTTTGGACAGGCGGTAGATCGCCCGGCTGTCGACCTTGTGCGCCGCCATCGGGTGGTCGCCCGACGGCACCCGCCACAGCATCGCCCGGGTCATCGCCACCGATACCGCCGAAGTGTTCTCGGCAATCTCGCGGGCAAGGCCGCGCGCCGCGTCGATCAGTTCGCCCTGGGGATGAACCGAACGGATCAGGCCGCCCTTCAGCGCCTCTTCCGCCCCGAAGATCCGCCCGGTCATGCACCATTCAAGCGCCTGGTTGATCCCGACTACTTTGGGCAGGAACCAGCTGGAGCAGGCCTCGGGCACGATCCCGCGGCGGGCGAAGACAAAGCCATAGCGGGCATTGTCACTGGCGAGCCGGATGTCCATCGGCAGCTGCATCGTCGCGCCCACGCCAACTGCTGCGCCGTTGCAGGCCGAGATCAGCGGCTTCTTCGACTGGAACAGCCGCAAGGTCAGCTTGCCTCCGCCATCGCGCACCCGCGGATCGGACAGATCGTCAACCGGCGCGGGGTTGGAAAACGGCACTCTTCCGTCGTCCGGGGTCAGATCTGCCCCGGCGCAAAAGGCGCGCTCACCCGCCCCTGTGAAGATCACCGCGCGCACCGCATCGTCCGCGTCGGTGCGGTCCATGGCATCGATGATCTCATCCATCATCGTGCCGGTGAAGGCGTTCATCTTGTCCGGCCGGTTGAGCGTCAGCGTGGCGATGCCCTCAGCGATGTGAAGGTCGATCTGCGAGTATCCCATGCTTTGCTCTCCCGGCCGGTATGTGATGGATCAACGAGGAGCCATGCGGATGGCACCATCAAGCCGCACGTCTTCGCCGTTGAAATAGCCGTTCTCGATCATGGTCATGGCGAGATTGGCATATTCGGCCGGATTGCCCAGCCGCTTTGGATAGGGAACCGAAGCGCCCAGTGCATCGCGCACGTTCTGCGGCGCGCCGGCCAGCAGCGGCGTATCGAAAATGCCCGGCAGAATGGTGTTGACGCGGATCGCCTCGCTGGAAAGGTCGCGCGCGATCGGCAGGGTCATGCCGACCACCCCGGCCTTCGAGGCCGAATAGGCGACCTGGCCGATCTGGCCATCTTCGGCGGCAACCGAAGCGGTGTTGACGATCGCGCCGCGATCGCCGTCTTCCTGGGGGTCGAGCGTCATCATCCCCGCCGCCGACATGGCGATGCAGCGGAACGTGCCGACCAGGTTGATCTGGATCAGCCAGTCAAACGCTGATGGCGGATAGAACTTGATCGAGCCGTCTTCCTTGCTGCGGCTGGCGGTCTTCATCGCCGCACCGGTGCCGGCGCAGTTGACCAGCACGCGCTCTTGCCCGTGAGCCTCGCGCGCTTTGGCAAAGCCGGCGGCGACGCTTTCGTCGCTGGTCACGTTCACTTCGCAGAAGATCCCGCCGATTTCCTGGGCGAGCGCCTCGCCCTTTTCGGCCTGGAGGTCGAACAGCGCGACCTTGACGCCCTTGGCGGCGAGCGCCCGGGCGGTGGCGGCACCAAGGCCCGAGGCCCCACCGGTGACGACTGCGGCGACAGTGTTGTCGAGTTTCATATTCTTCTCCTAGTTCGTCATCCCCGCGAAAGCGGGGACCGCTGGCCACCTGGCGCAGCGTGTGAATGCCACCGGTCCCCGGTCAAGCCGGGGACGACGCTAAACCATTTCAACGATGGTCACATTGGCGACACCGCCGCCTTCGCACATCGTCTGCAAACCGTATTTCCCGCCCCGCGCCTTGAGCGCATGGAGCAGCGTGGCCATCAGTTTGGTGCCCGAAGCGCCCAGTGGGTGACCCAGCGCGATCGCCCCGCCATTGACGTTGAGCTTGTCCGGGTCGGCCCCGGTGTGCTTGAGCCAGGCCAGCGGCACCGAAGCGAACGCTTCGTTGACTTCATAAAGGTCGATATCGCCGATTTTCAGGCCTGCCCGGGCCAGCGCCTTGTCGGTGGCGAACAGCGGCTCTTCCAGCATGATCACCGGATCGCCGGCCGTGACGGTCAAGGTGTGGATCCGCGCCAGCGGGGTCAGGCCATAACGCTTGAGCGCCGCTTCCGAGACCACCAGCGCGGCCGAGGAGCCATCGCAGATCTGGCTCGAGGTTGCAGCGGTAAGCGATCCGCCCTCGTTGATCAGTTTGACCCCCGAGATCCCTTCGAGAGTGGCGTCAAAGCGGATGCCCTCATCAACCGTGTGCATTTGCAGGCCATCGGGCGTCTCGATTTCAATCGGCACGATCTCACCGGTGAAGGCCCCGGCCTGGGTCGCGGCAATTGCCTTCTGGTGGCTCGAGAAGCCGAACCGGTCGAGGTCGTCCTTGCTGAGGCCATGCTTGCCCACCAGCATTTCCGCGCCCACGAACTGGCTGAACATCACCCCCGGGTACTTTTCATCGAGCCCGGGCGACTTGTAGTGCCCCAGCCCTTCCTTCATGTGGAACATCGCGTTGCTGCCCATTGGCACGCGGCTCATGCTTTCAATGCCAGCCGCGATCACCACGTCCTGTACGCCGCTCATCACAGCTTGCGCGGCGAACTGGATTGCCTGCTGCGAACTGCCGCACTGGCGGTCGATCGTCACCGCCGGGGTCGATTGCGGCAGCAGTTTCGAGGCGAGAACCGCATTGCGCCCCACCTGCATCGCCTGCTGCCCGGACTGGGTGACGCAGCCCATCACCACGTCATCGACCGCCGCCGGATCGATCCCGCTGCGCGAAACGATCGCATCGAGACTGGCCGCGGCCAGATCCACCGGGTGTACCCCCGCAAGCCGTCCGCCGCGGCGTCCGCCGGCTGTGCGCACCGCATCGACAATGTAGGCTGTAGCCATCGCGCTTCGATTCCTCTGCTGGATTGTTTAATCGATCGATTAAGGCTGCGCCCGGTCCAGGTCAAGTGTGGGGTCAAGCTGTGGCAAATAGACAACAAGCCCACACGAAATGTTGCTTAATCGGGTTCGGGAATTGCCAGCACGCCTCAGTTCTTACAGGGATGCACCATCCGGTCCTGTGTGCAGGGCCTGACGGCGGTTACCAAGGGACTGGGCATCGCCGCCTTACCAGGAATTTCCCGCCGGGCGGGATTGGGACCAAGGGGCTTGAATATGAAGTTTTTCCGTAAATCAGCACTTTCGAGCGCGACCTGCCTGCAGGGCGCCGCTTTCGCGGTCGCGCTTGTCGGCCTTCCGGGCATCGCCCAGGCACAGGATGCCGCGCCGGCCGATTCGGCCCAGTGCGCTGATGAAAATGCCAATAGCATCTGCGACGCCGACGAAAAGAAGGGCGATCTGGTCGTTACCGGTTCGCGCCTGACCCGTCCGACCCTCAGCTCGCCGACCCCGCTGACCTCGGTCAGCGTCGGCGAACTGACCGACCGCGGCTCCGTTTCGCTGGGCGACTCGCTCAACAACCTGCCTTCGCTGCGCTCGACTTTCTCGTCGGGCAACTCGACCCGCTTCATCGGCACCGCCGGCCTCAACATCCTCGACCTTCGCGGTCTGGGCACCGCCCGCACCCTGGTGCTGGTCAATGGCAGGCGCCATGTCACCGCTTCGCCGGGTGATTACCTGGTTGATATCAACACTATCCCGGTCGATCTGCTCGAACGCGTTGACATCGTTACCGGCGGCAACTCGGCCATTTACGGGTCCGACGCTGTGGCCGGCGTGGTCAACTTCATCCTCAAGCGCGATTTTGACGGGCTCAGCATCAAGGGTCAGGGCGCGATCTCGTCGCGCGGGGATCGCGGCAGCTACTTCGTCTCGGGCACCTGGGGCAAGAATTTCGCTGATGGCCGCGGCAACATCGCGGTTTCGGGCGAATATGCCCGCGCCGAACCGCTCTACTTCCGTGACCGTGACTATCTGACCGGCGCCTACAGCGGCCGCTGCCAGTTCCAGCTGGTCGATCCGACCGGCGGCGAAGTGAACGGTACTGACGGGATCTTCGACAACCAGTTCGTCTGCGGCGTGCGCAACGCGGCGATCAGCGATGGCGGGACGGTCGGCGCGATCGACGGGGCGACAAACGCGACCCGGCGCTACCTGCGGTTCAATGCGCTCGGCCAGCTGGTCATCGACACTCCGACCCTGTCGTATGCTCCGGCCGGTTCGGGCAACCAGCTGGGCGGCACGGGCTCGACCCTGCGCAACACCGGCATGATGTTGGCCGGGGTTGAGCGCTACACCGCCAACCTGCTGTTCCACTATGACTTCAGCGACGCATTCCAGTTCTTCATGGAAGGCAAGTACGTTCACGTCTGGGCCAACCAGGAAGGCCAGCCCAGCTTCTGGCAGGGCTCCCTACCCGGCTTCTTCGGGGGCGGTGCTAACCTGCGCTGCGATAACGCGTTCCTGACCGCACAGGCCTATTCGATGCTGCAAGCGGCGCTCCCGTCTGCGCGTTGCAGCCCGGCAATCCCGTTTGGTTCGCCCAATGCGACCGCCTTCACTATCAGCCGTTTCAACATCGATTTCGGCGGCCGCGGTGAACTCCACAAGCGCGATACCTATCGCGCGGTGGGCGGCTTGCGCGGCACCTTCAACGAAGACTGGAAGTACGAACTGGCCGTCAACTATGGCCGTCTCGAAACCAAGGTGCGCTCGCTGAACAACCTCAAGCTGTTCGATCTGGCCGGCAACGACGACGGGTTCCTGCTCGCCACCCAGGCCGTGCTGGCCCCGGTTGGCTTTACCGGGACCAACTTCGTGCTGAATTCGACAGGCCAGCGGGTGATCTGCGCGGTCAACTCGGCCAGCAACGCCCGTCCGGACTGCGTGCCGATCAACGTCTTCGGCTACGGTGCGCCCGATCCGCGTGCGCTCGCTTTCGTCAACACCGAAGGCATGCGCGAAGAGCGCGCCGAACAGTTCGTCGTTTCGCTCAACCTGGCGGGCGACCTTTCGCAGCTGTTCGAACTGCCTGGCGGCCCGGTGGGTTGGTCGATGGGTGCCGAATACCGCGAAGAAGCCGCGTTTTCGAAGTGGGATGACCTGACTGCTTCGGGCGGCACCTTCCTCAACGCGATCCAGCCGTTCACCCCGCCCAAGCAGACCGTCAAGGAAATCTACGGCGAAATCGATCTGCCGTTGGTGAAGGATGTACCCTTCTTCAAGGAACTGACTGTGCGCGGCGCGGGCCGTATGTCGGACTACAATACCAACACCGGCTCGGTCTGGGCGTGGAACGTCGACGGCATCTGGGCTCCGGCCAACGACATCCGCTTCCGTGCGGCCTACAGCACTTCGGTGCGTGCGCCGACGCAGAGCGATCTGTTCTCGACCGCTTCGCAGAACTTCGCGTTCATTGCCGACCCGTGCGATCAGGCGAACATCACCTCTAACCCGAACCGCACGGCAAACTGCTCAGCTGCAGGCATCCCGACAGTCTACAACGCAGCCACGGTAGCGGCATGCGCCTCGACGGCGTTCACCGGAACTGCGGGCGTGACCCCGTGGGTGAACTGTACTGCGCGTACCTCGTCGACTGGCTTTGCTTCGGGCGGTAACCCCACCTTGGTCGCCGAAAAGGGCAAGAGCCTTACGCTGGGTGTGGTGCTTGAACCGCACTGGATTCCGGGACTCAACTTCACGGTTGACTGGTACCGGATCAAGGTGACCAGCCTGATCTCGGCGCTGGGTGCACAGACGATCATCAACCTGTGCTATGACAGCCCGACAGGCCTGGGCAATCCGTTCTGCGCCACCGTCAACCGCGATGCTTCAACCGGCCTGTTTGTTCAGCCGGCGGTGATTTCGGGCGGCGTCAATTTTGCCGCGCAGAAGACCGAAGGGATGGACTTCGACCTTTCGTACCGCAAGACCTTTGCCAACGGTCAGAAGCTGTCGGTGCGTGCAATTGCCACCCGGGTGATCAAGCTCGACAACTTCGTCGATCCCACCAATGCCTCAATCCCGAACCGGCAGATGGGCGAACTGGGCGACCCGCTCTGGGCTGCTGGCTTCAGCTTCAACTACGATTTTGGCGCAGTCGATTTCACCTACTCGGCCCGCTACCAAGGCAAGCAGACGATCGGCACCTGGGAAGCCCAGAACCGCTACACGGGCGTTTGCCCGGGCAGCGGCCTGACCGGTTTTTCGGGCCGGACCTGCACTGCCGGGCAGCTCGCGCTGCTCGATCCGCAGAACGTCGACCAGTTCCCGCAGGTGTTCTACCCGTCGGCGCTGCACCAGAACGTCCGTCTGAACTTCGAACTGCCGGGTAAGAAGTACAGCTTCTACGTCGGCATGGACAATTTCATGGACAAGAAGCCGCCGCTGGGCCTGCTGGGCACCGCTGCGGGCGACGACTACGATACCGTGGGTCGTTACATGTACGCCGGCTTCAAGATCAACATGTAAGCCGGGCGGCAACGCCAAACAGGAAGGGCGGCCCCGGGCACCCGGCCGCCCGTTCCCGGTTGAGGCTACAGCGACGGTTTGAAAACGCGAACAGCCCATACCCAAATACCTACCTACAGTGCGT
>JANPMA010000141.1:0-1717 GCA_031422595.1 Novosphingobium sp.
GGGTAACCAGCCTTGAACGTCTGGGGCTGACCATTGATTTGGACCAGTGGGATGAGGCAATGCTGAAGCGAGCCGGCGAATTCCTCGCTGCTCTGGAAGTCCCTTGCGGAAAGGACGCCGCGTGAGAACTGCATTGGTATCGCTCGCTTGCCTCGCTTTGGCGCTCAGCGCCTGCAAGGACGAGCCGAAGAAGGCGACCGGCGGCACCGCCCAGGGCGAGATTCTGCCCGGCTCAACCAGCGATGCGATGCTGCCGCTCGAAACGGTCAAATCGCAGGCCCCGCTCGCGCCCAAAGTTGAGGGTGGGGAGAAGGGCGATGCCAAGGCCAAGGCGACAAGCTCTGCTGACGACACGGCGGCCGAAGCGGCGGCTGCCGGTGCCGAGGCCGCGAAGGAAGTTGCCCAAGAGCCAGCGGCTGAAGAGCCGAAGCCCTAGTTCCGCCCCTCCAGCAACCCCCTGGCAATGACTTGGGCCTGGATCTCCGCCGCACCTTCGAAGATATTCAAAATCCGCGCGTCGCACAGCACGCGGCTGATCTCGTATTCCAGCGCATAGCCGTTGCCGCCGTGGATCTGCAGGCTGGCATCGGCGTTAGACCAGGCCGCGCGGGCGGCGAGCAGCTTGGCCATGCCGGCCTCGATATCGCAGCGTTTGCCGGTGTCCTTGGCGCGGGCGGCGGCATATGTCAGCTCGCGGGCCATGACGAAATCGGTCAGGCTCATCGCCAGCTTGTCGGCCACCCGCGGGAACTGGATCAAGGCCTGGCCGAACTGTTTGCGGCTGAGCGCGTAGTCCAGCCCCAGCTCGAGCGCCCGCCGGGCCACCCCCACCGCGCGCGCTGCGGTCTGGATCCGCGCGGCCTCGAACGTGCGCATCAGCTGCTTGAAGCCCTGGCCTTCCTCACCGCCCAGCACCGCATCGGCGGGGGCCTTCATCGCATCGAACTGCAGCGCATATTCGCGCATCCCGCGATAGCCCAGCACTTCGATCTCGCTGCCGGTCATGCCGAACGCGGGGAAGGGATCGGCCTCGGTCCCGCGCGGCTTGGGGACCAGCAGCATCGACAGACCGGCATAGCCTTTGGCATCGGGCCGGGTGCGGGCCAGCAGGGTCATAAGGTCGCTGCGGGCGGCGTGGGTGATCCAGGTCTTGGCCCCGTCGATCAGCCAGCTCGCGCCATCAAAGCGGGCGCGTGTCTGCAGGCTGCCGAGGTCCGATCCAACATCGGGCTCGGTAAATACTGCGGTTGGCAGCACTTCGCCGCTGGCGATCCGGGGCAGCCACTCGGCCTGTTGCTCCACCGTGCCGGAATGGGCAATCAGCTCGCCTGCGATTTCGCTGCGGGTGCATAGCGATCCCGCGCCGATCCACCCGCGCGACAGCTCTTCTGTGATCAGGCACATCACCAGCTTGCTGAGGCCCAGCCCGCCAAATTCCTCCGGGATGGTCGCACCAAACGTGCCGAGCGCTGCCATTTTGGTGACGGCGGCGTCGGGGATCAGTTCGTTCGCCAGGTGCCACTTGTGCGCATAGGGCAAGATCTCGGCATCGGTGAAGCGGCGGTACTGGTCACGAATGGTATCGAGTTCGTTGTCGTGCAGGCTCTCGCTTGGCCAGTTCCCCGCGGCGAGGGACCCGGCGAGTGCGGCGCGGTGCGGACGCAGGTTGGCTTGCAGAAGTTCGGCCGAAGCTTCTGCCAATACTTGCGCTGCCTCG
>JANPMA010000142.1:0-13166 GCA_031422595.1 Novosphingobium sp.
CGCAAGGCAAGATCTACCGCGCCGGGGCCAACGACGATGCCTTGGGGATCGCCGCGATGCTGGAGATCGCCCGGCGAATGAAGGCCAGCGCACCGCCCCAGCGCTCTGTGGTTTTCGCCGCCTGGACCGCCGAGGAGCGCGGCCTGCTGGGCAGCGAGGGCTATGCCCAGAACCCGGTCTATCCCTTCGACAAGACCGTCGCCAACCTGACCATCGACGTGCTGCAAACCGCCGGGAAAGCCCGCGATGTGGTGCTGATCGGCAAGGGGCAGTCGACCATGGAGGACGAACTGGCCCAGTTCGCCGCCAAGCAGGGCCGCGTGGTCACCCCGGAAAGTCTGCCCGAACGCGGCCTGTTCTACCGCGCCGACCACTTTCCCTTCGCCAAGCGCGGGGTGCCGGTACTGCTGATGATGGGCCTGGCCGGCGCCTCCGACCTTGAACAAGGCGGCCGCGCGGGCGGGCAGAAGTGGATCGATGACTATACCGGCCGCTGCTATCACCAGGCCTGCGACGCCTGGGATGCCAGCTGGAACATGGCGGGGGCGATGCAGGACATCGAACTGGTCCATGCGCTCGGCTGGGACCTCGCCAATTCAAGCCGCTGGCCGACGTGGAAACCGGGGAGCGAGTTTGCCGCGGCGCGGGGCCGAACTGCGCCGTGACTTAGCTCGGCCAGTTGATCACGCGAACCGGTCCGTGCCTTAGCCGCGCCAGGGCCGCATCAGCCAGTTGCAGAGTCAGCCGGCCACGCAGCTTGCGCCATGTGGGAATCTTGAGATCGGCCGCGGCTACTGCGCTTTCCCGCGCCGGAGCCAGCAGCATGCGTTCAAATTCCGCCACCAGCGCTGGATCGCGCAGTACCGCGACGTAATCGCTGCTGGTGCGATAGCTGGCGAAATTGAAGTTGCTCGAACCCAGCAGCAGCGTTTCGCCATCGATCAGCAGGGCCTTGGCGTGGGTCATTTCGGGAAGCAGCCGCAGCTCTACCCCGGCAGGCCCAGCTACCGAAGCGAGGTAATCGCGCACCACCGGCTTGTTGCTGGGAAGTGGGGTATAGATCGTTGCCTTGGCTCCGCCCCGCGCGGCCTCGGCGAAGGCGGCGACGAAAGGCATGGTCGGATAGGCACTGACCATCTCGACCGAGCGTTTGGCCGCGCGGACCATCTTCAGCAGCGGTTCGAAGAGCTGGGCATTGCGGGGCCCATTGCCGTCGAACGAGATCAACTCCAATGTGCCAAACGCGGCCTGCCCAGCCATGGGTTGTCCAGCCCAGTCACGGTCGAAATCGGCGGCGAGCCAATCAGCTGCTGCTGCCCCTTCGATCCGCAGCATCAGGTCGTGCCAAGCAAAGTTGTGATCGGAAAAATTGATCCCGCCGATGTAGGCGACATTGTCGAGCACCAGCAGTTTCTTGTGATTGCGCAACGGGTAGCGCAGCGGGTGGCCGAGCACCGGATTGGTAATCCGCACCCCCACCCCGCGCCGGGACATATCGGTGAACATCGCTAACGTTTCGCGCGCTTCGCGTTTCACGCTTTCGGGGCGGAACGGCAGCGGCAGCATGGTGTCGTTGATTACATTGCGGGTGTAATCGTCGACCAAAACGCGGCGCTGCGCTGCACTTGCGGCAAGCACCGCCTCGGCTACGCTCCGCCCGGAGGGATCGGCTTCAAAGGTCATCGCCTGGACCAGCACGCGCCGCCGGGCTGCCACCATGTCGGCCTTGGCCCGCGCCCAGAACCGGTCCGCGCCGATCAACAGTTCGAAAGTTGGGGTGAGGTCGCTCATGGAGCTGGTGCTTGGCAGCCGGTGACGGCGAAGACAAGCGGCGGCTCACTTCCTCTTGACAATCGCAGCACACCATCACATATTTCTGTTATGACAGAAATTACCAACGATTCGAAACTCCATCCGGCCGTGCAGGAATTTGTGCTGCGCTGGGGGGATCTGGGCGGGCAGTGGGGGGTGAACCGCTCGGTGGCGCAGATTCAGGCGTTGCTGATCCTCTCCGAGACCGCGCTCAATGCCGAGGAGATTGCCGACAAGCTGGGCATGGCGCGCTCCAACGTGTCGAACAGCGTCAAGGAACTGCTGGCGTGGAAATTGATCCGCAGGGTCCCGGTGCTGGGCGACCGGCGTGACTATTACGAGGCCGAGACCGACATGTGGCAGATGGCCAACAAGGTCGCGCAAGGGCGCAAGGAGCGCGAGATCGACCCGATGCTGGCCGCGATCGATGCAGCCATGGCCGAGGCGGACAAACAGCCGCTGCACCCCACCGTGGCGCGGCGGCTGGAGGACATGCATGGGTTCATCCACACGGTCGAGGGCTGGTACCGCCAGATGCTCAACGTCCCGCCGCAGCAGATCATGCGGTTGATCAAGCTGGGGGGTAAAGTGGTCGGACTGCTCAAGTATGTTGGCGGCAAGGGGGGCAAGGGGGGCAAGGACGAGGGCTGAGGGGGCATATTTTTTTGTCCGAACATTTCTCTTCATACAGAAATAAAGAAAGGAACCGGGGATGGCACAGGATACAGCGACCAGGACCGAGCCAGTCCCCCTCCCGCTTACGGGAGGGGTTAGGGGTGGGCCAGTCCTACCCTTGAGTGACCCACCCCCAGCCCCTCCCGCCTGCGGGAGGGGAGATACTCTGGCCGACCTGCGCTTTGCCCGGCTGCTCGGCGCGCAAGGCTGGGCGCGGCTGCCGGTGGCGGTGTGCGCGCGGTTTGCCAAGCGTTATGCCCCGGGGTGCTCGGCAAGTTACGCCGGTGTGATAACCGAGTGCCGGTTGAGTACCGCCGGTTGGTGCTTGGCCCAGCTGACCCGGCTGATCGGCGCGCCGCTTCCGCTCGATCGGGGCAGTGGCCAGGCAGCGGTGGTTACGGTCACCGAGCACGGCCCCAGCGGCGGCCAGGTCTGGACCCGGGTCTATGCCCGCCCGCGCGGCTTTCCGCAGGTGATCCACAGCGCCAAGATGTTCGCCGGGCCGACCGGGCTGGAGGAATACCTGGGGCTGGGCGTAGGCTTGGCGCTGACGGCAGAGGCCCAGGCCGACCGGATCGTGTTCCGCTCCGATCACTATTTCCTGCGGCTTGGCCAGCGGCGACTGCGACTGCCGCGCTGGCTGGCGCCGGGCCAGCTCACGATCGAGCATATCGACCACGGCGACGCCAGCTTTGCTTTCGTGCTCGATCTGAGGCATCGCTGGCTCGGCGAATTGATCCACCAGAACGGGGAGTTTCGGGACCAATGAGCCTGCCCAAAGCCCTGATTCTCGGCGGTTACGGCGGGTTCGGCGCGCGACTGGCGCGGCGTCTGGCGGGCGATGGCTGGCACGTGCTGGTCGCCGGGCGCAATGCTGCCAAGGCACAGGACTTTGCCGAGACGCTGGCCAGCGCCGAAGGTGTTGCCGCCGACCGCAATGGCAATCTTGGCCCGCTGCTGGAGCGCCATCGCCCGATGCTGTTGATCGATGCCGCCGGGCCGTTTCAGGGCAGTTCCTATCGTGTCGTTGAGGCCTGCCTGGCTGCGGGAGTCAACTATTTTGACCTCGCCGACGGACGCGATTTCGTCTGCGGGATCGGCCGGTTCGACGAAGCTGCGCGCGAAGCCGGACTGGTAATGATCGGCGGCGCATCGAGTGTGCCCGCGCTCTCCAGCGCGGTGGTGCGCGAACTGGCGCTAGGGATGGAACAGGTCGCCGCGGTGGACATGGCGATCAGCGCGACCACCCGCGCCAGTTCGGGCCGGTCGGTGGTCTATTCGGCGCTGAGCTATGCCGGAAAGCCGGTTGCACTGTGGCGCGGCGGGCGCATGGTCAGCGCGCCAGGCTGGTCGATGCTGCGGCGCGAGCGCTTCGTGGTCGATGGCGTGGCCGCGCTGAGCCGGGTCGTCGGGCTGGCCGATGTGCCCGATCTTGCCTTGATGCCTGGTCAGTTCCCCGGGAAGCCCGCGGTCACCTTTCGCGGCGGGTCGGAATCGGCGCTGCAGATGCGGGTGCTGGGCCTGCTCAGCTGGGTGGCGGCGCGCGGTTGGCTGCGCCGGCCCGAGGCTTTGGCCGGCCTGCTCGCGCCGATCCAGCAGGCCGGAGCGCGGCTGGGGGGCACGCGTTCGGCGATGAATGTCGATGTGGTGGGCCTGGCCGGGGGCAAGCGGCTGCACCGCCGCTGGACCTTGATCGCCGAGCAGGGGCTGGGGCAGGAGATCCCAACGCTGACCCCGCAGCTGCTCGCCCGGCGCCTGCTGGCGGGAACCCTGACGGCCGGCGCACGCGATGCCTCGCGGGAACTGGCGCTGGCCGATTTCCAGCCCTTGCTGGCCGAATTGCCGGTCCGCCAGCAGACCAGCGAATGCGCGGATGAACCGCTTTACCCGCGTCTGCTGCGCGCGCGCTTTGCGGCCCTGGCCGCGCCGCTGCGCCAGTTGCATGCACCGCTGGCCGAGATGGCTGCCACCGGGCCGGCCACGGTCGAGCGCGGGGACAATCCGCTGGCGCGGGTGCTCGGCCGGATCATGGGATTCCCCCCGGCGGGCGACTATCCGCTGGAAGTGCGGTTCGCTCCGCATGCGGGGTGCGAGCTTTGGACCCGCAGCTTCGGGCCTTACCGCTTCGCCAGCGAAATGAGCGCGACCGGCGATGGGCTGCTGGTCGAGCGGTTCGGCCCGTTGCGGTTTGCTTTCGCGCTTGCGGTTGAGCCGGACGGTGCCCTGCGGCTCGACCTGGCCCGCTGGTCGGCCTTCCACCTGCCGATGCCGCGCGTGCTGGCACCGCGGATTACGGCGCGCGAATGGGACGCCCAGGGCCGGTTCGGCTTCGATGTAACGGTGGCCATGCCGCTGATCGGGCCAGTGGTGCACTATCGCGGAACCCTGGCGCAATAGCATCCCGGTTCGCGCCGGGACCAGCCCAGACCGGCGTGGATCGCCAGCAGCGCATTGCTTTCGCGCACGACCGTGTTGCCATCGATCACGATCATCGTTTCGGTTTCAGGCCTTCGCGATCTTGCCGCGGCGCGCCGGGCACCGTACTTGTCGGGAATGGACGCTGCTAACCTCGCTGCCGAACTCACCGGACGACAACACATCGTGGTCACCGGCGGGACCGGCTTTATCGGTTCCCGTCTGGTTGCAGCTTTGATCACCGGTGGGCACGAGGTAACCGTTCTGACCCGCAGCCGCGCGGCGGCGGCCGCGCTGCCTGCCCCGGTTCGGGTAATCACCCAGCTTGACCAGATCGCCAGCGATACCCCGATCGACGCCGTGGTCAATCTGGCGGGCGAGCCGATCGCGAGCGGGCTGTGGACCCAGGCAAAACGCGCGCGGATCGTGGATTCGCGCGTTGAAATGACCCGCAACTGCTGTGATCTGATCGCGCGGCTGGAAACCAAACCCAAGGTCTTCATCAGCGGATCGGCGATCGGCTGGTATGGGCTGCGCGCGGACGAGGCACTGGATGAGCGCAGCGCGGGCACTGACTGCTTCTCTCACGAGATCTGCGCCGCATGGGAAGCCGCTGCGAAGCCAGCGCCGATCCGCACCGTGTTGCTGCGCATCGGCCTGGTGCTCGACAATTCAGGCGGCATGCTGGCGCGCATGCTTACGCCGTTCGAATTCGGTCTGGGCGGGCGCTTTGGCAATGGGCGGCATTGGATGAGCTGGATCCACCGTGATGATCTGGTGCGGCTGATCGTGCATTGCATCGCCGATCCGGCGCTTTCAGGACCGGTCAACGGCACCGCGCCGCAACCGGTGACCAACCGCGAATTCACCGCAGCGCTGGGCCGCGCCCTGCGCCGGCCGGCGGTGTTGCCAGTGCCGGCCTGGCCCCTGAAGCTGGTACTGGGGGACTTTGCCCGGGAATTGCTGCTGGGCGGCCAGCGCGTGCTTCCCGCACGCGCCGAAGCGAGCGGGCTTGGCTTTACCTATCCGGATATCGATACGGCGCTGGGAGCGATTGTCGGCCGGACCTAGCCCAGCCGCATCACCCAACCATGCGGGTCGGGCGCTTCGCCGCGCTGGATTGCGGTAAGGCGGGCCTTGAGCTTGCCGGTCAGCTGGCCGGGGCCGCCGCTGCCGATCGAGAACTCGCCGTCGTTGCCAGCCACTTTGCCGACCGGGGTGACCACTGCGGCGGTGCCGCAAGCGAACACTTCGACCAGTTGGCCGGACGCAGCATCGGCCCGCCATTGATCAAGGCTGTAGGGTTCCTCGCGTACGGTCAGACCCTCGTCGCGGGCCAGCGCAATCAGGCTGTCGCGGGTAACGCCGGGCAGGATCGTGCCAGTCAGCGGCGGGGTTTGCAGCGAGCCATCGGCGAAGACGAAGAACAGGTTCATGCCGCCCAGTTCCTCAACCCATTTGTGTTCGGCCGCATCGAGGAACAGCACCTGGTCGTGACCCTTGGCAAAGGCTTCGGCGGTGGGGACCAGGCTGGCGGCATAGTTGCCCCCGCACTTGGCCGCGCCGGTACCGCCGGGGGCCGCGCGGCTATAGTCCGAAACCCACAGCGAAACCGCCGGTGCGCCCGACTTGAAATAGTTGCCGGCCGGGCTGGCGATCACCAGAAAGCGATAGCTCTTGGCCGCGCGCACGCCCAGGAAAGCCTCGGTCGCGATCATGAACGGGCGCAGGTAGAGCGAGCCGCCCTCGACGGTCGGGAACCAGTCCTTGTCGACTGCCACCAGCTCGCGGATCGCCTGGATGAACAGGTCCTCGGGCAGTTCGGGCATGGCCAGCCGCTGCGCCGAGCGATTGAAACGCTTGGCATTGGCTTCGGGCCGGAACAGCGCCATCGAACCGTCGGGGTGGCGATAGGCCTTCATCCCCTCAAAGATTTCTTGCGCATAGTGCAGCACCGAGGCCGCCGGATCGAGCGCGATCGGGCCATAGGGCAGCACGCTTGCGCCGTGCCAGCCCCCTTTCCCGTTGGCATCCTCACTCCAGTCGATCGAGACCATGTGATCGGTAAAGCGCAGGCCGAAACCAGGGTTCGCCAGCACCTGGGCGCGCACCGCGGCCGGGGTCGGCGCGGGTTGGGGCGTATGGGCGAACCGGGTGGCGGAATCGGCAAGCGTGGCCATCGAAACGAATCCTTGCGAATAGAAGCACGGGCTTTGAATGAAAATTACGTTCATTGCAATCCATGCGCAATAAACGAAAAGGCTCTATAGCACTTTCCTGCAAAGCGCGGGCCGCGTCAACGGCGGTTTACAAACGGGTCGGTCGCCTTGGGATCACAAGGAAGAATGGTTCGCGCAGAGACGCAGAGAAGAAAGAGGAGGCGCAGAGGGGTTGCTCTTGCGGCGAAGCCGCTCTCTTCCCGATTGGGTGCGCTTTGCCGGGCGGTCGTAATTGGAAGGGAAGCCTGCGGCTTCGGCTACATCTCCGCGTCTCCCTTTTCTTCTCTGCGTCTCTGCGCGAACCCCCTTCTTTCAATCCAAAAATGAGAAGGGCGGCCCCGGTATCCCGAGAACCGCCCTTCGCATGGTCAGCGGCCGGAAGCGCCGCTCACGAAGCCTCTATCGCTCGTCCGAAAAGCTCAGCGATAATGCTCCATGGAACGGGTTACCGACCTCCCTGCTGAACCATGAGACATCGGTCACCTCCTTTCGTGCTGTTGAGCCATTTGCCGACCCTGGTGGATCGACCGGACCGCTTCGCGGGGATCGCTAGCGGCCGCAGGACAATGTGTGAATCATTCGCGGTCTAACAACAAGTCTTGCATTCAAAAAAGTTGCTGTCAGAATCCGTACCTTCGGCCTGCGTCGCCCGGTTCTCCACAGCCCTTACCTGCAATCCTCGATCACGCGGGTGATTTCGGGCCAGGCGGGCAGGTAAAGCGTCTGCAGCCCCGCCACTTCGAGCGCGAAGCGGCCGCGCGAAAAGGCGATCGAATCCAGCATCGGATCGTTCGTGTTAAGCTCGGCCACCACCCAGCCGGGTGCGCTGCGCAAGGGATTGCTGGAGAGCGGGCGGGTGCCGAACGTGCTGGTCAGCGCCATTGGCACCGCACCGCTCATTGTTCCCTGCCGCGCGACCAGCACGCGGGCATTGATGCGATCGCAGGCCAAAGTGGCCAACGCAGCATCGCCTGGCCCGACAAAGCTCGCGGTCGAACGGCCCCCGATCATGCCCCAGCGCCAGGTTCCGACGGTCTGCGGCGCATCGCGCCAGTCGCCCGGTGGGCGCGGGAGCGGGGGCAGGAGTGCCTGGGTGGGCATCGGGGCCGGAGCCGGGACAGGCGCGGGCTTGGGCGGCGCGGCGCAGGACGCGACCAGGGCCAAGCCCAGCAGGATCGCGCACGGGCGCAGGGAGCGAACAATTGCCTTCACCCGCCTTCTATGGAAGGAGGCGCGGCAATGAGCAAGGTGCCCAAATCGCGCGTCGATCAACTGCTGGTCGAACGTGGCCTCGCCGAAAGCCGGACCCGCGCGCAGGCGCTGGTGCTGGCGGGAGTGGTCTTTTCGGGCGAGAGCAAGATCGCCAAGTCCGGGCAGGCGATTGCCGCCGATGCCCCGCTCGAAGTGCGCGGGCGCGACCACCCATGGGTTTCGCGCGGCGGGATTAAGCTGGCTCACGCGATCGAGCACTTCGGGCTCGACCCGGCGGGCGTTACCGCGATGGATGTGGGCAGTTCGACCGGGGGTTTCACCGACGTGCTGCTGAGCAAGGGCGCAAGCCACGTTTTCGCAGTCGATTCGGGCACCAACCAGCTCGCCTGGAAGCTGCGCCAGGACCCGCGGGTTACCGTGCTGGAACAGACCAGCGCGCGGGTGCTGACGGCGCAGCAGATCGACCAGCCATGCAGCTGGGTGGTTTGCGATGCCAGTTTCATTGCGCTTGCCAAGGTGCTGGAAGTGCCGCTGAAACTGGCCACTACGCCGTGCCGCCTGGTCGCGCTGATCAAGCCGCAGTTCGAGGTCGGCCGGGCCGAAGTGGGTAAGGGCGGAGTGGTGCGCGATCCTGAATTGCACCAGCGGGTTTGCGATGAGGTCCGCCAGTGGCTCGAAACGCTAGGTTGGAAGGTGCAGGGAATCGTCGAAAGCCCGATCAAGGGGCCGGAAGGGAATGTCGAATTCCTGATCTCGGCGCTTCGTTCCTGAAGTCCTCTCGATTTGCAGTTAGTGAAAATGCGGAGTTTCTATGGTTAGGAGCGTTGCCTCACCCCTTCGCCCCCGCCATACCTTTCGCCACTACAGGATTTCGAATCGAGGCTTTCGTCGATGACTGAACTTGCGTCCCCCGGCCAATTGCGCGCGGCGTTCCTGCGCTGGGTGCTGTTTATTGTGCCGGGCATCCTATTTCTGGCGTTCTTTTCGAGCAAGCTGGGTGGCAGCGGCGCGGGCAACCCGTGGTTCATGGATCTGGTCAAGCCGACGATCAATCCGCCGCCCGCGACCTTCGGGATCGTCTGGCCGATCCTCTATCTGGTGATGGGAATTGCCCTGACCCTGGTCGTCACCGCGCGCGGCGCGCCGGGGCGGGGCATAGCGATTGGTCTGTTTGCGCTGCAGCTGCTGTTCAATCTGGCCTGGTCGCCGCTGTTCTTCGGCCTGCACCAGATCGCAGCGGCGCTGGCTTTGCTGGTGGCAATCGACCTGGCACTCGCCGCAACCATCCTGGCCTTCTACAAGGTTCGCCCGATCGCTGCCTGGTTGCTGCTGCCCTATCTGGCCTGGGTGCTGTTTGCGACCGTGCTCAACTGGCAGTTTCTTGTCGCCAATCCTGGCGCCTGATCTTGAACAGCGCACCGCAAAGGTCCATCTAGGCGCCATGCAAAGCGAAAACCCCCTGATCGCCGATATTGCCAAGCTGCTCAACAGCGCGGCTGGAACCATGGCCGGAATGGGCCGCGAAGCCCGCGACGCCGCACGCGAACGCGTGCGCGAGGCCGTCGGCGGGATGGACTTCGTCAGCCGCGAAGAGTTCGACGCGGTCAAGGACATGGCCGCCAAGGCGCGTGACGAAAACGAAGCGCTGAAGGCTCGCGTGGATGCGCTGGAAAAAGCGCTTAAGGCGAAGAAGTAGCGGAACTTGTGGCCCGCCCGGCGGTTGGTTCGGGCATGTTTACACAGCTCAACCCCACAATTCCCCTCTTTGTCGAAGACAAGGGCGAAGGCTTTGCGATCGGCCTGATCGACTATGGCCAGGAACACAACCTCATCTGGGTCACCGCGATCAATGAAACCGGCGAGATCTGGTGTGCGCCCAATTCCAAGGTCCGGCTGGGCCGCAACTGGTCGATGGGCCGCGGTGAAAGCCCGGTGATCGCGCGCCACAAGGCCGACCGCAAGGTGGCGGCCGGTGTCTTCGGTCGCGATGAGGATCCGCCCGGCTGCTAAAGTCTGCTTGCGCGCGGGGCCTGCCCCGGCCACATCGCGGCAATGCACTATTCCGGCCCCGGCATCGTCTGCGTCTCGCGCCCGCACGGCGAGACAGCCGCGGTCGTGCGACTGCTGACCGAGGAGCGCGGGCTGGTCGCTGGCTATGTCGCGGGTGGGCGCGGGCGGCAGCTGCGCCCGGTGCTGGTGCCCGGCAACGTGGTTGAGGCCGAACTGCGCGCCCGGGTGGAAGGGCAGCTTCCTTACGCAAAGCTCGAACTGGTCAGCAGCCGCGGGCCCTGGCTGGGCGAGCCGCTGCCCGCTGCGGCGATCGGCTGGGCCACCTCGCTGACCGCCGCCGCCTTGCCGGAGCGGCATGCCTATCCCCCGCTCTATCCCGCGCTGGCTGCGTTGCTTGATGCGGTGTGCCATGCCCCATCTGCGCGCGGCTGGCTACCGGGGCTGCTGGCCTATGAGATGCTGCTGCTGCGCGAGCTGGGTTACGGCGAATATGTGCCGCCGGGCGATGGAGAAATGCCCGCCCTGCTGGCCGCCTTCGATGCGCTGGGGCAGCGGCTGGACCGCTATCCGCTTGCCGAAAGCCGCATAGATGTTATGGGCGCGCGCGCCATGCTGCGTGAGCGGCTGGCGCGGATCGGATAGGCGGGATTTCGATGAAGATTGCGGTACTGGCCGGTGACGGCATCGGCCCCGAAGTGACGCGAGAGGCGGTGCGGGTGCTCGAAGCACTGGCGCTGCCGGGGCTTGAGCTGACCTATGCCGATGTCGGCGGCGTGGCTTACAAGCGCCACGGTCACCCGCTGCCCGCCGAAACGCTGGCAATCGCGCGCGCCAGCGACGGGATCCTGTTCGGCGCGGTCGGCGATCCGACCTGCGACAACCTGGAACGCGCGCTGCGCCCCGAGCAGGCGATCCTGGGACTGCGCAAGGAACTGGGCCTGTTCGCCAATCTGCGCCCGGCCAAGGTCTTTGCCGGGATGGAAGATTTTTCCGCGCTGCGCCCCGAAGTGGCCGGCGCGATCGACCTGTTGATCGTGCGCGAGCTCAATGGCGATGTCTATTTCGGCGAAAAAGGCATCCGCACCCTGCCCGACGGGCGCCGCCAGGGCTGGGACATGATGTCTTATGCCGAAGATGAAGTCCGCCGCATCGCCCATGTCGCCTTCCGCGCTGCGCAAGGCCGCCGGGGCAGGCTGTGCTCGGTCGACAAGGCCAATGTGCTGGAGACCTTCCAGTTGTGGCGCGACGTGGTGATTGAGGTTGCGGCCCTCTATCCCGAGGTCGAGCTGAGCCACATGTACGTCGACAATGCCGCGATGCAGCTGGTGCGCAATCCGGGCCAGTTCGACGTGGTGGTCACCGGCAACCTGTTCGGCGATATCCTCTCCGACCAGGCCTCGATGTGCGTCGGCTCGATCGGGCTGCTCGCCTCGGCCTCGCTCAGCGAGGGCAAGCTGGGGCTCTATGAGCCGATCCACGGCTCTGCGCCCGACATCGCCGGCAAGGGCGCGGCCAATCCGATGGCGACCGTGCTCTCCGCCGCGATGCTGCTGCGCCATTCGCTGGGGCTGGAAGATCAGGCGGCGCGGATCGAAGCAGCAGTGGCCAAGGCCCTGGGCGATGGGGTACGCGGTGCAGACCTTGGCGGCAGCCACTCGACTGCGCTAATCGGCGATGCGATTGTGGAAAGGCTCTGAAGATGACCATCCGCCTGGGCGTTGTCCTGCCCACCTATAACGAGCGCAAGAACTTGCGCGGGATGATTGACCGGCTCGACAAGGCGCTGGAGGGCATTCCCTTCGAAGTGATCGTGGTCGATGACAACAGCCCCGATGGCACGTCCGACGAAGCCCGCGCGATCGCGCAGGACGATGCCCGGGTCCACGTGATCCAGCGGATCGGTCGGCGCGGGCTCAGCTCCGCGGCGATCGAAGGGATGTGCGCCACCGCCGCCCCGGTGGTAGCGGTGATGGACGCCGATCACCAGCATGACCCCGAACTGTTGCCGCAGATGCTCGCCGCGATCGAAAGCGGCGACTTTGACCTGTCCTACGCCAGCCGCTTTGCCGATGGCTCCAGCACCGAGGAATGGGGCCGGCCCGACCGGGTCAAGGTATCGAGCCTGGCCAACCGGATCGCCAACAAGGTCACCGGGATCGAGCTGAGCGACCCGATGAGCGGCTATTTCATGCTGCGGACCGAAACGCTGCGGGCCGATGCCCACCGGCTATCGGGTGTCGGCTTCAAGATCCTGCTCGATATCCTGGCGACGGTTGAGGAACCACTGCGGATCAAGGAAGTGCCGATGAATTTCGCCGCCCGGCTGGAGGGCGAAAGCAAGCTTGACCGCACCGTGGTGTTCGAATTCCTGGTCGGGCTCTACGACAAGTGGCTGGGGCGCTGGATCCCGACCCGCTTTGCGCTGTTCGGCACGGTCGGCGCGATGGGCGTGGTGGTGCAGTTCGCGATGCTGTGGCTGGTGCTGCGCGGGGTGCTGGGCGAACGCTTCGTCTATGGTCACTGGACCAGCGACCGCACGACCTTCAACTTCGCCAACACGTTGGCCTCGCTGGCGGCGATGACGTTCAACTTCACGCTCAACAACGAGCTGACCTATGCCGACAAGCGGCTGCGCGGCTGGGGCGATTGGCTGAAAGGCTGGCTCAAGTTCGGGATGACCTGCGCGATCGGCGTGCTGGCCAGCGTCGCCACCACCGATGCGCTCAAGCGGATGAATTTCAACGATGTGGTGGCGGTGCTGGTGGGGATCGTGGTCGCCTCGGTCTGGAACTTCGCGCTGTCGAGCAAGTTCGTCTGGGGCAA
>JANPMA010000143.1:0-9927 GCA_031422595.1 Novosphingobium sp.
TCGTGACCAAGCACAGTGCCGCGAACGAGCGGATCAAGCGCGACTATTTTGGCTATCTGGCGCAAGCCAAAGGCCGCGATGAAGCAACAATCGATGGCGTGGCCAAGTCGCTCGCCCGGTTTGAGGAATCGACGCGGGGCAGGGACTTCAAGCGGTTTCACCGCGAACAGGCGGTGGCTTTCAAGGCGCGGCTGGGCGAAGCGGTCAATGGCCGCACCGGGGAGCGGCTGAGCAAGGCCACCATGCTTTCCACCCTGCGCGACCTGAAGGCGTTCTTTTTCTGGCTGGCGCACCTGCCCGGCTTCAAGTCGCATATCCGCTATGACGACTGCGACTATTTCAGCCTGAGCGACAAGGACGTGGCGATTGCCCGCGCGACCCGAGACAAGCCGGTGCCGACGCTGGAGCAGGTGCATAAGGTGTTGGCCGCGATGCCAGCCGATACCGAGCTGGAGCGGCGCGACCGGGCCTTGATTGCGTTTGCGGCGATCACGGGCGCGCGGGTCAATGCGCTGGCCTCGTTTCGGCTGGGCCATGTCGATCTGGAGGCGGGCAAGGTGTCGCAGGATGCGCGCGAGGTGCGGACCAAATTTGCCAAGTCGTTCCCGACCTTTTTCATGCCGGTCGGCGGCGATGCGCTGGCAATCGTGCAAGAGTGGATTGGCGAGCTGAGCCGCGAACACCTTTGGGGGCCAGCCGATCCGCTATTCCCGGCAACCGAAATGGGGCTGGACGAAAACGGCGGCTTCATCGGCAAGGGCCTGTCTCGCAACGGTTGGGGAACGAGCAACCCGGTGCGGGAAATATTCAAGCGCGCATTCGAAGCGGCTGGCCTGCCCTATTACAACCCGCATTCGTTCCGCGCGATGCTGGTGCACCATGCGATGACGCTCAACTTGCCGCAAGAGGCAATGAAAGCCTGGTCTCAAAACCTTGGCCATGCGGACTTGCTGACAACCTTTACCAGTTACGGCATCATTCCAGCGCACCGGCAGGGCGAGTTGATCCGCGCGACTGGGCAACAGGCGGATAGAGACGAACTGGACGATCCCGATATTCGCGCATTGATTGCGCGGCTCAAAGGCAAGCTTCGATGACAGGCCCTTGTCCTAATCACTGGCGCACTGCTAGCTAGGCCGATGTTCGAACAAACCTTCAAGAATATCGACGACGTCCTGCGCAAAGAGGCCGGTTGCACTACCGAGCTGGACTATACCGAACAGACCAGCTGGCTGCTGTTCCTGAAATACCTCGACGAGTTGGAGGAAGACCGCCGGATCGAGGCCGAGCTGCGCGGCAAGCCTTATGCGCCGCTGCTGACCGAACCCTATCGCTGGGGCGTCTGGGCCGCGCCCAAGGGGGCGGATGGCAAGCTCGACCATAATAAGGCGATGGCCGGGCCGGACCTGATCGAATTCGTCAACGCCACGCTGTTCCCTTACCTCCAGAAATTCAAGGAGCGCGCGCCTTCGCCCGATACCATCGAATACAAGATCGGCGAGATTTTCGGCGAGATCAAAAACCGCTTCAATTCGGGCTATTCGCTGCGCGACGCGCTCGACCTGATCGACCAGCTATCGTTCCGTAGCCAGGACCAGAAGCACGAGCTTTCGCACCTCTACGAAGCCAAGATCAAGAACATGGGCAACGCCGGGCGCAACGGCGGGGAATACTACACCCCGCGCCCGCTGATCCGGGCGATGATCAAGGTGGTGAAGCCGCAGATCGGCGACAAGATCTATGACGGCGCGGTGGGATCGGCTGGCTTCCTGTGCGAAGCCTATGACTACATGAAGCGCCAAGCCAAATCGACCGGCGACAACGAGGTGCTTCAGCGCCGCACCTTCTATGGCAAGGAGAAGAAGAGCCTGGCCTATGTGATCGCGATCATGAACCTGATCCTGCACGGGATCGAAGCGCCCAATATCCTGCACACCAACACCCTGGGCGAGAACATAAACGATATCCAGGAGAAGGACCGCTATGACGTGGTCCTGGCCAACCCGCCGTTCGGCGGCAAGGAGCGCCCGGAAATCCAGCAGAACTTCCCGATCAAGACCGGCGAGACGGCCTTCCTGTTCCTCCAGCATTTCATCAAGTCGCTGCGCGCAGGCGGCACTGCGGCGATTGTGATCAAGAACACCTTCCTGTCGAACTCCGACAACGCCAGCGTCGCGCTGCGCAAGGAGCTGCTGGAGAATTGCAACCTCCACACCGTGCTCGATATGCCCGGCGGCACGTTTCAGGGCGCGGGGGTGAAGACGGTGGTGCTGTTCTTCGAAAAGGGCGAGCCGACCAAGCGGATCTGGTATTACCAGCTCGATCCGGGCCGCAACATGGGCAAGACCAATCCGCTCAACGATGGCGATCTGCTGGAATTCGTGGAGTTGCAGGCCAGCTTTGCGACCAGCCCGAAAAGCTGGAGTGTCGAGCGCAGCGCGATTGATTCGGTCAGCTTCGATCTGTCGGTGAAGAACCCCGATGCGGGCGAGGAAGTGGCGCTGCGCAGCCCGGAGGCGATACTGGCGGAGATTGCTGCGCTGGATGAGGAGAGCGCAGGGATTCTGGCTGAGATCAGGGCGCTGCTGTGAAGGCGGGGTGGGATTGGCGGCCGCTTGGTGAGGTTTGCAAAACAGGCTCCGGCGCGACGCCCTTGAAGACGTTCAAGGAATACTATGAAGGCGGGAAAATACCTTGGCTTCTCAGCGGGGAAGTTGCTCAGGGTGAAATTACCGAGGCCAAGAATTTCATTACGGAAGTGGGACTCAAGAATTCCGCCGCCAAGCTTTTTCCGGCAAACTCAGTCCTGATTGCAATGTATGGAGCGACCGCAGGACAGGTTGGCATACTGCGTTTCGAATCCGCAACTAATCAGGCAGTTTGCGCGATTCTGCCAAATCCGCGCTTTGTGCCCGAATACCTTTTTTACGTTTTCCTGCACCTCAAAGAAAACCTGATCGCAACTGCAACGGGGAATGCGCAGCCGAACATTTCGCAGATAAAGATCAAAAGCACTGTCATCCCGATTCCGCCCCTCGACGAGCAGCGGCGGATTGTTGCGGTGTTGGACAAGGCCTTTGCAGGCATCTCCACCGCGACAGCGAACGTCCAGAAAAACCTGATCAACGCCCGCGCCCTTTTTGAGCATGGCCTTTCCGATAGCTTTCAAAACGACGATGCTGCAGTTTCACTCGGGTCAATTGCAAAATTCGTTCGCGGACCATTCGGTGGCAGTCTGAAGAAGAACATATTTCAACCGTCGGGCTTTGCTATTTACGAGCAGCAACACGCAATTTACGATCAGTTTTCCGAGATTCGCTATTTCGTTGGAAAAGAAAAGTTCGATGAAATGGTTAGATTCCAGATCCACGCAGGTGACATTCTGATGAGCTGTTCTGGAACTATCGGTCGTGTCGCACTAGTTCCAGAGGGAGCCAGACCGGGCATAATCAATCAAGCGCTTCTCAAATTGTCGCCTTCTAACAAGGTATTCGGCGAATATCTTCTTTGGTATATGAGAAGCCATATGTTCCGCGAACAAATCGCCGCGCGCAGTGGCGGGGCGGCGCTGCAGAATGTCGCATCGGTGGCTGTTCTAAAGGAAATCACATTTCCGCTACCGGAACCATCTGATCAACTCAAGATCGTAAGCCGTATCAAGAATCTCAAGGCTTCTACCGACACGTTGATGGGCCTCATTGAATCCAAACTCGCCGCCCTAACCGAACTCAAACAATCCCTCCTGCAAAAAGCCTTCGCCGGGGAACTGACCTGATCCGATGAACGAAGCCGAAACCCGCGCCGAGCTGATCGATCCTGTCGCCGCTGCGCGCAGCCGGGGGCTGGCCGAGCGTGACGTGGCCCTGGTCGATGAACTGCGCGGTGGACACGATGAGAAGCAATGGGTGGAGTTCAAGCGGGATAACGATGACGACCGGATGATCGGCAAGCTTTGCTCTGCCTTGTCCAACGGAGCCCGCGCCGATGGCCGGGAAGTCGCCTATGTCGTTTGGGGCGTTGAAGATGATACCCGAAAGGTGGTCGGGACATCATTTAACCCGGACACCAAAAAGGTTGGCGGACAGGTCTTTCAACTGCGCATGGCGCAATTGCTCAATCCCAGCCCGGCGTTCTCATTCCGGACAGTCAGCCATCCCGATGGCCGCGTTGTGCTGCTGGAAATCCCGGCGGCAACGGTCGCTCCCGTAGAGTATGAAGGGACAGCCTATATCCGCATCGGCAGCGCCACCCCCAAGCTTGCGGATTACCCAGATCGCTATCAGAAGCTGATCACCAATCTGCGCCCCTATGTCTGGGAAAAAGGCATCGCCAAAGCCTATGTCGATGCCGACGAAGTTCTGAGATTGCTGGACTATCCCAAGTATTTTTCGCTGATCGAGCAGCCGCTACCTGATGGCAAATCGGCCATTCTGGAACGGCTGGCGGCGGAGCAGCTGATTGCCAAGGACGTTGGCGGTGCCTGGAACATCACCAATCTGGGCGCGATCCTGTTCGCCAATGATCTTGGCCAGTTTGATGCCAGTCTGGCCAGAAAGGGCGTCCGCTTTGTGGCCTATAGCGGCAGGGGCAAGGCTGACACCGTCACGCATCGGCATGACGGCAAGAAAGGCTATGCGTCCGGATTTGAGGGACTGGTAGGCTACATCAACGGACTTTTGCCTGCCAACGAGCATATCGGGGCGGCGCTGCGGCAAAAGCAGCCCCTGTTTCCCGAACTTGCCATCCGCGAACTGGTGGCAAATGCGCTGATCCATCAGGACATGACGATTTCAGGTGCCGGACCACAGGTGGAGCTGTTTGCCGACCGGATCGAGATTACCAATCCCGGACGTTCACTGCTGCCTGCGGATCGGATGATCGATCTACCTCCCAGGTCGCGGAATGAAATGCTGGCCTCGCTGATGCGGCGGATGGGCTTTTGCGAGGAACAAGGCAGCGGGCTGGACAAGGTGGTGACCAGCATCGAGGTCTATCAGTTGCCGCCGCTCAAGTTGCAGACTTCCGATGGATCGACGCAGGCCATTCTTTATGGACCGCGCAGCTTTGCCGAGATGAGCCGTTCGGAGAGAGTGCAGGCCTGCTATCAGCATTCCGTGCTCAAGTGGCTCCATGGTGAGAAAATGCGCAACGGGACACTTTGCGAGCGGTTTGGTATCGACAAGCGGAACGCTGCTCAGGTTACCCAGGTGCTGAATGGCGCTTTGAAGGAAAAGCTGATCAAGGTTGCCGATCCTGAGCATCCAAAATCAGGCTATTGGCCGTGGTGGGGGTGATGCCAACTCTTGATCCACTCTTGATTGTGCAAGGCCTGCCTAGGCGGTTCTCCCCTTCGATTCCCCGCAAATCTGCGGAATTTTACGCGCCGCCGCATTGCCAATCTCTTGATCCAGTCTTGTTCTTCAAGAACGTGTCAGGAACAAAATGAACGAAGCCGAAACCCGCGCCGAATTGATTGATCCCGCGCTGGCTGCGGCTGGCTGGGGCGTGATCGATACCAGCCGGACGCGGCGGGAGGTGATTGCGCCGGGACGGCTGACCGGATCGGGCAAGCGGGCCGAGTCCAAAGCAGCGGACTATGTGCTGGTCTTTCGCAACACCAAGCTCGCCGCCGTGGAGGCCAAGGCAGTCGGCAAGGGCGTGGGCGAAGGCGTAGGGCAGGCCAAGGACTATGCGGAGCGGCTGCAAACCCGCTTTGCCTATGCCTGCAATGGCCGGGCGATCTACCGGATCGATATGCAGACCGGGCAGGAAGGCCCGGTCGAAAGCTGGCCAACCCCGCAAGAGCTGTGGGACGCGACCTTTGCCGAAGCGAACCTGTGGCGGGATCGCTTTGCCGCCGTGCCGCTGGAAACCGGCGGCAAGTTTGAGCCGCGCTATTACCAGTACAACGCGATCGAAAAGACCCTGGCGGCCATCGCGGCTGGCAAGGACCGGGTGCTTCTGACGCTCGCCACCGGCACCGGCAAGACCGCCGTGGCATTCCAGATCGCGTGGAAGCTGTTTCAGTCGCGCTGGAACCTGCAGGACTGGAAGAGCGGTGCCGAACCGACGCGCCGCCCGCGAATCCTGTTTCTGGCCGACCGCAACATTCTGGCCGATCAGGCCTATAACAGTTTTTCCGCGTTTGAACCCGATGCGCTGGTGCGGATCACGCCTGCCGAAATCCGCAAGAAGGGCCGCGTGCCCAAGAATGGCAGCGTGTTTTTCACGATCTTCCAGTCGGTGATGACCGATGGCGGCGCGGAAGAGGAACCGGCCTTCAACTATCAGGACTATCCGCCCACCTTCTTCGATTGCATCATGATCGACGAATGCCACCGCGCCGGGGCCAAGGATGGCAGCGAATGGCGCGGGATTCTGGAATACTTCGCGCCAGCCGTGCAGATCGGCCTGACCGCCACGCCCAAGCGCAAGGACAACGTCGATACCTATGCCTATTTCGGCGAGCCGGTTTACACCTACTCGCTGAAAGAGGGGATCAACGACGGCTATCTGACCCCGTTCAAGGTGGTCGAGCTGGGCACCACGATTGACGATTATGTCTATACCCCCGGCGACGAGATCGCGGCGGGCGAAGTGGAAGAAGGCAAGCGATACAAGGAAGCCGATTTCAACCGGACGATCGAGATCGAAGCGCGCGAACGCTATCGCGTGAAGATCTTCATGGAGCGGATCAATCAGCGCGAAAAGACCCTAGTATTCTGCGCCACGCAGGCCCACGCCGCCAAGGTCCGCGACCTGATCAATCAGGCCAAGACCAGCCAGGACCCGAACTATTGCGTGCGCGTGACCGCCAACGACGGGGCAATGGGCGAGCAGTGGCTGCGCGCCTTTCAGGATAACGAAAAGACCATCCCGACGATCCTGACCACCTCGCAGAAGCTTTCGACCGGGGTGGATGCGCGCAACATCCGCAACATCGTGCTGATGCGCCCGATCAATTCGATGATCGAATTCAAGCAGATCATCGGGCGCGGCACCCGACTGTTTGACGGTAAGGACTATTTCACGATCTACGATTTCGTGAAGGCCTATGAACTGTTCAACGATCCCGAATGGGATGGCGATCCACTGGAGCCGGACCCACCCGGCCAGCCGCGCGTGAAGCCGGAAGGTGAACCCCAGCCGCCAGACGAGCCGGGAGGCGAACCCGAACCGCCCAAGCAACGGCTGGTGATCACGCTGGCCGATGGCAAGGAGCGCACCTTCCAGCATATGAGCGCCTCCACCTTCTGGGACGCATCGGGCAAGCCTATTTCAGCAGCACAATTCGTCGAGAGCCTGTTCGGCAAGTTGCCCGAATTGTTCAAAGACGAAGCTGAATTGCGCACGATCTGGAGCGATCCCGAAACCCGCGCCGCCTTGATCGCCGGGCTGGCCGAGCGCGGCTTTGACGGGGAACAGCTCGCCCAAGTGCGGGGCATGATCGATGCGGAAGAGTCCGACCTGTTCGACGTGCTCAACTACATCGCCCACACCAAGCATCCGTTGAAGCGCGCCGAACGCGCCAACGCCCACCGCACGAGCATCCTGTCGGGCCACGATGCCAAGCAACAGGCCTTCCTTGATTTCGTGCTGTCGCAGTATGTGGCGGAAGGCGAAGCTGAGCTTGGGATGGACAAGCTGCCAAACCTGCTTGACCTGCAATACGGATCGGCCCGCGACGCAGTGCGCGAACTTGGCAGCGTGGCCGAGATCAAGACCACGTTCCGGGGATTTCAACGCCAGCTTTACGACGCGCCGGACGGTAAAAAAGATCGGCTGTAACGGGGGACAAAATTCGCGGCGGGGGCTTTTCTGGGGGCTTGTTGAAAAATAGCACTGATTTATTGTTGTTAAATCAGATTGTTACGGCTCCTAATCGATTCCGCCTCCGCACCAGTTTTTTGGAAGTAGAAGATGTCCGGGGGACATCTTCCCAAAAAACTCCCGAGCGCAAGCGAGGGGCACGCCCTCAACCTAAAAACCGCGGTTCCAACAGCCACCCTTCCTCATCCGTTCGCATCGAGCGAAGTCGAGATGCTGCGCGCGGGTGTCTCGACTTCGCTCGACACGAACGGAGGATGGGTTTGGTCGCGATCCCTCGACTTCGCTCGGGACGAACGGGTTTGGTTTAGCTAAGCTTGAGTTTCGCCAGCCCGCCCCCGCGGGACATTGCACACCAGCGTCGCAACCACGGTCCCGATGCACAGCTGCCACGGGAAGGCCAGCTTGCCCAGCCACTCAGGCAGGCCTAGCATTGCGGCGACATAGGGCTGACAACAGGCCACCGCGACAAACCCCGCGATCAGCGCCGCGATCACCGAATTGGTGCTGCCACGAGAAGAAAACAGCGCGGTGAAATAGACCCCCAGCAGTCCGGCATAGGCAAAGACCATCACCTGCAGCGCAAATTCCAGCAGCGGCTTGTCGCTCGCTTGCTGCCAGTAGTAGCTCACCACCGCCATCGCAAACATCGCCAGGCCCGCCAGGGCCATGCCCCAGCGTCCGGCCTCCACATAGTGATGCTCCTCGCGGTGGCGGCGTTTCTCCTGCCAGGGGCGGTAGAAATCCTGAACCATCACGCTCGACATCGCATTGAGCGCCGAATTGGTAGTGGCAATCGCCGCGGCGAAGACCCCGGCGGTGACCAGCCCGCGCAAGCCCGCCGGCAGCTCGGTCAGGATGTAATGCATGAATGTGCTGATCTTCTGCCCTCCAAAGGTGGTGCCCAGCGTCAGCGCCTGACCGCCCATCAGTTCGGGCCGCAGGTAGACCACGTGGAGCAGCAGGCCGATCGAGATGAACACGAAGACGATCGGCACTGTCGCGACCAGCGACAGGATCAGCCCGCGCGATCCGGTCTTGGCGTCGGGCGAGGCGAGCAGCCGCTGGGTGACATCCTGGTCGGTCCCGGTCGAAGCGATGTAGAGCAGCGAGACGCCGAAAATGATCGCTGGCATGGCAAAGGGCTTTGACGGGTCGAGCGACCAGTCGAACAGGCGCAGCTTGTCGACCCCGCCCGGCGCATTGGCGAGGCCGTGGATGATCTCTGCGGTGCTTGCCGGGATGCTGGTCCACAACCAAACCAGCGTGGCGAGCGCCGCCCCAAGGTAGATCGCGAACTGGATTATGTCGTTGAGGATCACGCTCCTGAGGCCGCCCGCGAAGGTGAAGACGAAGGCCGCCAGCATCACCAGCGCGGCCGCGATCACGATCCCGCTCGCCCCGACACTGGCGAACATCACCATCGATACGGCAATCGCCGCCAGGTAAACCCGCGCGCCCCCTGCGAACACGCGCCCGACCAGAAACATCGCCCCCGCTGCGCGCATTGCCCGGCGGCTGAAGCGCACCTCGAGCAGTTCGTAAACCGTGGTCGCCCGGATCGCATAGAACCGCGGGATCAGGTAATGCGCCACGAACAGCGCCCCGATCAGCCCGCCCACGTTGCCGGCGATGTAGGTGTAATCGTTGCGGAAGCCGTAATCGGGCCCGCCGATGAAAGTCGCCGCGCTCTGCGTCGCCGAAAGCACCGATATCGCCGCCATCCACGCCGGGATCTGCCCGTCGGCAAGGAAGTATTCGCGGGTGTTTTCGGTATGCCTGGGCCGGAACAGCCAGCCGCCCGCGCACAGCACCGCGACGTAGGCGGCGATAACCAGCCAGTCGAGCGGGGCGAAGGGGCTGGTCAACGCGGTTTCAACTCGATCGTGAATCTATCCCGCGTGGGGACATCCTCGAACCGCTGATCGGTCAGCACAATGCCATTAGGCCCCGGCTGCGCGATCGGCATCCGGCTCCAGAACAGGAACGCCTCGGCCTGGGGGTCGCCCTTGGTCCAGAGGGCTATGCGCGGGTCGGCCATGTTGGTTGGCTCGCCGGGTCCCGTCCGCTCGCGCTGGCCAAATGGCGACCAGCTGACCT
>JANPMA010000144.1:0-9405 GCA_031422595.1 Novosphingobium sp.
CATCTGAATATCACCCTCGTAAGCTGCTGATACAGCTTCCAATATCCGCGCCCAGTGGCCGGCTTTGCGCCACCGGTTGAAGCGGTTCACGCAAGTCGTGTGCGGTCCATAGCGCGCCGGAATGTCCGCCCACGGCGCACCGGTGCGCAGCCGCCAAAAGATCCCGTTCAGCACCCGCCGGTCATCGACCCGGGGAACGCCGCGTACCTTGGTCGGCAGCAACGGTTCGATCACCGACCATTCGAAATCCGACAAATCGAACAGCGCAAGGGCCTGATCGTCTTCGTGTTCGATTTCCACGGCAGCGAATGCGGCGGGTTCGGCAGTGAGGCTTGTCCCGGCCACTTCGCCTGGAGCGCCAAGCGCGGGCGGATGCTGCTGCTGCCGACGCCGAAAAAGCATACGTCGATCAGCAACCCGATCGAGCCGATCTAATAGGAGCGCGGCAGGCCGAGCACGTGTTCGGCCAGGTAGCTGAGGATCAGATTGGTGCTGATCGGGGCGACGGTATAGAGCCGCGCCTCGCGGAATTTGCGTTCGACATCGTACTCCTCGGCGAAACCGAAGCCGCCGTGGGTCTGCACGCACATGTCGGCCGCGGCCCAGCTCGCCTCAGAGGCGAGCAGCTTGGCCATGTTGGCTTCCTCGCCGGGATTGCCGCCCTGATCATAGACTTGCGCGGCGTGGTGGACCATCAGCTCGGCCGCTCGCATCTGGGCATAGCAGCGTGCGATCGGGAACTGGACGCCCTGGTTCTGCCCGATCGGGCGAGCAAAGACGCTGCGGTCCTTGGCATAGTCGGTGGCCTTGCGGATGAACCATTTGGCATCGCCGACGCACTCGGCCGCGATCAGGATCCGTTCGGCATTCATGCCTGAGAGGATGTAGCGGAAGCCCTTCCCTTCCTCGCCGATCAGGCAGCTGGCCGGAATCCGCAAATCGTCGAAGAACACTTCGGTGGTCGAATGGTTCATCATCGTGCGGATCGGCTTGATGCTGAGCCCCTGGCCCACCGCCTCGCGCATATCGACCAGGAAGATCGAGAGGCCCTCGGTCTTGCTGGTCACCTGTTCGCGCGGGGTGGTGCGGGCCAGCAGCAGCATCAGGTCGGAATGTTCGGCGCGGCTGGTCCAGATCTTCTGGCCATTGACCACGTAGTGATCACCGTCGCGGACCGCCACAGTGCGCAGCGAGAGCGTATCGGTGCCGCTGGTCGGTTCGCTGACCCCGAAGGCCTGCAGCCGCAGCTCGCCGCTGGCGATCCCCGGCAGGTACTGCGCCTTCTGCTCGGCCGAGCCATACCGCAGCAGCGTGTTCATGATGTACATCTGCGCGTGGGCGCTGGCGCCGTTGCAACCGGCAGCCTGGATTTCCTCCATGATCACCGCAGCGGCATCGAGCTTGAGACCAGACCCGCCGAACTCCTCGGGGATCAGCGCGGCAAGAAAGCCCGCTTTGGTCAGCGAATCGACGAACTCACCCGGATAGGCCCGGTCGCGGTCCTTGGTCCGCCAGTATTCACCGGGGAATTCGGCGCACAGCGCCTGCACGGCACGGCGGATTTCGGCGATATCTTCGCTTTCGGTCATTGCCGCGTCTTAACCGATCGCTTAAGGTGTGCAAGCCGCACGGTCGCACACGACGATCGAATTGGCTAATCGGAGGGAAATGAGGATGCGCAAGGCACTTGCCCTGACCGCCGCTTTACTGGGAACAACCGCGCTGCTTTCAAGCTGCGACAAGGCCAAACAGGTGGTCACCGGCAAGAGCGAAATTGCCAACACCGCCTATCCCGAAAAGGTCTTCTGGGGCGATACCCACCTGCACACCTCCAATTCGCCCGATGCCTTCGGGTTCGGCAACCGGCTCGATTCCGAAGCGGCGCTGCGCTTTGCCCGCGGCGAGGAAGTGACTTCTTCGACCGGCCAGAAGGCCAAGCTGGCCCGCCCGCTCGATTTTCTGGTGATCAGCGACCACTCTGATGGATTCGCGACGGTCAAGAACCTTTACGAAGCCCCGCGCGCGATGATCAGCGATCCCACGCTGTTGCGCTGGTACGATCTGCTGCACAAAGGCCCTGAAGGTTCGATGCAGGCCACCTCCGAGCTGATCGACGCCAAGGCCAAGGGTACCCTGCCCCCTGATATCCTCGATCCCAAAGCGGCCGAGGACATGCTCAGGAAGGACTGGCTGACTCACATCGCAAAGGTCGAGCGTTACAACGAACCGGGCAAGTTCACCGCTTTCGTCGGGTTCGAATATACCCTGATGGACGAAGGGCGTAATCTGCACCGCAACGTGGTGTTCCGCGACAGCGGCAACAAGGCCTCGACCGTGCTGCCGCTGGCCTCGTTCGGGACTGTCGTGCCCGATGGCCTGTGGGACTATATGGATGCCTATGCCGCCAAGACCGGCGGCAAGATGCTGGCGATCCCGCACAATTCGAACATGTCGAACGGGCGCATGTTCATGATGACCGATCCCTCGGGCGGGCCGATGAGCGCCGAATATGCCCGCCGCCGCGCCGCCCACGAGCCGGTGGTCGAAGTGACCCAGATCAAGGGGGACAGCGAGGCCCATCCGTTCATGTCGCCCAACGACGAATTCGCCGGTTACGGCACCGCCGGCTGGGAAATCGGCGACCTGATGATGGTTGAGCGGAGCACGCCCGAAATGCAGCCGGGCTCTTATGTGCGCGAAGCGCTCAAGCGCGGGCTGTTGATCGAACAGCGCAGCGGGACCAACCCCTATGCCTTCGGGGTAATCGGTTCGACCGATAGCCACACCTCGCTGGCCACGGCAGACGAGGACAACTATTTCGGCAAGCATTCTGCTGTCGAACCCAATCCCAAGCGCGCGACCGAGGCGCAGAACCTGGGCACCCGCGAGGGCCGGTTCGGCTGGAACTACCTAGCCAGTGGCTATGCCGCGGTCTGGGCCACCAGCAACAGCCGCGAAGCGATCTTCGATGCGATGATGCGCAAGGAAGTCTATGGCACCACCGGCCCGCGCATGACGCTGCGGGTGTTTGGCGGCTGGGATTTCAAGGCCGAGGACATGAAGGGCGAATGGGTCAAAGCCGGCTACGCCCGCGGGGTGCCGATGGGCGGCAATCTGAAAGCGGGCAAAGGCGTGCCCAGCTTCATGATCTCGGCGCTCAAGGACCCGATCGGGGCCAACCTTGACCGGGTCCAGGTGGTCAAAGGCTGGGTCGACAAAAACGGTGTCGCGCAGGAAAAGGTCTTTGATGTGGTCTGGAGCGACATGGCCAAGCGTGTTCCGCTCGGCGGCAAGGTTCCGGCGGTCGGCGACACGGTCGACCTGACCAAGCCCAGCTATCAGAACTCGATCGGCGCGCCCGATCTCTCCACGGTCTGGAGCGATCCCGAATTCGATCCGGCGGTGCGCTCGTTCTACTATGTCCGCGTGCTCGAAATCCCGACCCCCAGTTGGGTCGCATACGACGCGGTACGTTACAAGCTGACGCTCGATCCCAAGATCCCGCTCAAGCAGCAGGAACGCGGCTATAGTTCGGCGATCTGGTACAATCCCGCCCCTTGAGAGAGGACCCAAGCATGAAGAAAGCTCTCGGAACCTTGGCCCTGCTGCTTGCCGCAACGGCACTGGTCAGCGGCTGCGACAAGGTCAAGCAGAACGTCGGAAGCGGCAAGGCAGAGATCAAGGACACCGCCTATCCAGAAAAGGTGCTGTGGGGCGACACCCACCTGCACACTTCGAACTCGGTCGATGCTTTCGGCTTTGGCACTCGCCTTGGGCCTGAAGAAGCGCTGCGCTTTGCCCGCGGTGAGGAAGTGACCGCGACCACCGGCAGCAAGGCCAAGCTGGCCCGCCCGCTGGATTTTCTGGTTATCTCGGACCACGCCGAAGGGATCGGATCGACCAAGGCGCTATATGACGCACCGCGGATGATGATCACCGACCCGCAGTTGTTGCGCTGGTATGACATGATGCATGCCAGCCCCGAGGAATCGGTCAAGGCCATGGGTGAAATGCTGGCGGTACGCGCGTCAGGCAAGCCCAACCCGGCGATGAGCGACAAAGAAGCCGCAGCAAAGCGTACCACCAAGTTGTGGAACGAGCACCTGAACACCGTCGAGCGTTATGACGAACCGGGCAAGTTCACCGCCTTCATGGGTTTCGAATATACCCTGATGCAGACCGGCAACAACCTGCACCGCAACGTGATCTTCCGGGATGGTAAGGACAAGGTCGCCAAGGTCGAGCCGCTCGATCCCGCCGACGCCAAGTGGCCCGAACATCTCTGGGACTACATGGATGCCTATGAGAAAAATACCGGCGGCAAGGTCCTGGCGATCCCGCACAACGGCAACGTCTCGAACGGGTTGATGTGGATGATGACCGAACCCGGCGGCGGTCCGATGAGCGCCGAATACGCCCGGCGCCGCGCCGCGCGCGAACCGATTGTCGAGGTCACCCAGATCAAGGGCGACAGCGAAGCCCACCCCTTTATGTCTCCGAATGACGAGTTCGCCGGATACGGCACTTCCGGGTGGGATCAGGCCAACCTCCTTGGCAACATCAAGACCAAGCCGGAAGACCTGCCCGGTTCCTATGCCCGCGAGGCCTTGAAGCGCGGGCTGCTGATCGAACAGCGCACGGGCGTGAACCCCTATGCCTTCGGGATGATCGGATCGACCGACAGCCACACCTCGCTCTCGACAACCGAGGAAAACAACTTCTTCGGCAAGCACACCGGGGTTGAACCCAGCGCCAAGCGCGCCACCGCAGGCTTCGTACCGGGGGTCAACTCGGGCCGGATGAACTGGCAGTCGCTCGCCAGCGGCTATGCCGCGGTCTGGGCAACCAGCAACACCCGCCACGCGATCTTCGATGCGATGATGCGCAAGGAAGTCTATGCCACCACCGGCTCGCGGATGACCGTGCGAGTGTTCGGCGGTTGGGACTTCAAGACCGAAGACCTCAAGGCCGATTGGGTCAAGGCCGGTTATGCCCGCGGTGTGCCGATGGGCGGTAACATGAAAGCCGGCGGGAAAGGCCCGCCCAGCTTCATTGTCTCGGCGCTCAAGGATCCGCTCGATGGCAACCTGGACCGGGTTCAGGTGATCAAGGGCTGGGTCGACAAAAACGGTGTCGCGCAGGAAAAGGTCTTCGACGTGGTCTGGAGCGATATGGACGGCAAGCGCAAGCTGGTCGGCGGTAAGGTTCCGGCGGTTGGCGATACCATCGATCTGGCAACCGCCAGCTATCAGAACACCATTGGCGCGCCCGAGCTTTCGACCGTCTGGAGTGATCCGGAATTCGATCCAGGCCAACGCGCGTTTTATTACGTCCGCGTGCTGATGATCCCGACGCCGACCTGGATGGCTTATGACATGGTCAAGTACAAGCTGGCGCTGCCGCCCGAAGTCCCGCTCAGGCAGCAGGAACGCGCCTACACCTCGGCCATCTGGTATACACCGGCCTGACATGACCTTCAAAGACAACGCCCGGCGGCTCCTCAAGGAGCCGCTGGTTCACTTCCTGATTGCCGGCGCGATGGTTTTCTTGGTGCTTTCGGGCCGTCCGCCCGATCTTGGCGAGCGCCGGATCGTGGTCAACGAGGCGGTGGCGGGGGCGCTGGCCCAGCGGTTCTATGACAGTTTCCGCCGCCTGCCGTCGCAGGACGAACTTGACGGGCTGATCCGCGACTATGTGACCGACCAGGTCTATTACCGCGAAGCCCTGCGTCTGGGGCTGGACCAGGGCGACGAGGTGGTGGTGCGGCGGATGCGGCGCAAGATGGAATCGCTGGCGGTTGCCGGGGCCGAGGCCGCCGAACCCGATGACAGCGTGCTCCAGGCGATCATCGACAAGGACCCGGCGCGCTACACCGAAGACCCGCGTACCACTTTCGATCAGATCTACCTTGGCGGCGATAGCCCGCAGACCCGCGCCGAGGCCGATGCCAAGCTGAAGCAGTTGCGCGGCGGCAAGGCAGTGGGCGGGGTCCCTGCCCCGTTGCCAGCACGCCTCGAGGGCGCAAGCGCGAGCGAGATGTCCGGAACCTTTGGCGACGAATTCACGCTGGCGCTGCGCAACTTGCCGGTGGGCCAGTGGCACGGCCCGGTTGCCTCGGGCCTGGGCCTCCACCTGGTCAAGGTCGATGCCCGCGCCGCGCCCAGCAAGCCCAGTCTCGCCAATGTCCGCCAACGGGTTGAGAATGACTGGCGCGCGGCGGCGATCGCCAAGTCGCAGGCGGAAAACTATGCCCGCATTCTCAAGGGCTATGACGTGGTGATCGAGCTGAACAAGTGATCCGCTGGCTGCATATCGCGCTGACCATGGTGGCGCTGGCGCTGGCTGGCCCTGCCCGCGCCGACGAGCTGCGTCCGGGCTATCTTGAGCTGACCCAGAAAGATGCCCAGCACTGGCGGATGGTCTGGAAGGCCCCGGTGCTGGGCGGGCTGGCTACCCGGGCGCATCCGCGGGTCCCGGCCTTTTGCACCCAGTCGCCGCCCATCGCCCGGCTCGAAAACGCCTCGCTGGTGGCCGAGAGCACATTGACTTGCAGCAAGGACCTGGCGGGCAGCCAGGTCGGCATCGCCGGGATGGACGGGGCCTTCACCGATGCCTTGCTGCGGATTGCCCCGCTGAACCGGCCGATCCAGGCCGCGCGGCTGACCCCGCGCGATGCCATGGTTGAAGTGGCGACAGTGCCCGACAGCTGGGAAGTGGCGCGCAGCTACTTCGTGCTGGGGGTGATCCATATCCTGGAAGGCTATGACCACCTGCTGTTTGTGATCGCGCTGGTCTTGCTGCTGGGGCGGCTGGGGACCGTGGTCAAAGCTGCCACGGCCTTTACCCTGGCCCATACGATCACTCTGGGCGGTGCCACGCTGGGTCTATTCGGGCTACCCCAGGCCCCGGTCGAGGCGCTGGTTGCCCTGTCAATCATGTTCCTGGCAGTCGAAATCGTCAAACAGGCCCCGGCCGAGAAACGCCTGACCGAGCGAATCCCCTGGGTCGTGGCGTTCGGCTTTGGCTTGATCCACGGGTTCGGTTTTGCCGGAGCCTTGCGCGCAATCGGCCTTCCCGAAGGCGATGTGCCAATGGCTTTGCTGGCTTTCAACCTGGGGGTTGAGGCCGGGCAATTGCTGATCATCACGCTGTGCCTGGGCCTGATTGCACTGCTGCGCCGCTTCAAACCCCCCGCCCTGCGCCCGGCAACGCTTGCGGCCAGCTATGCAATCGGGATAACGGCCAGCTTCTGGTTTATCGAGCGCATGCTCGGCTGAGGAGAATTTCGATGTCTGATGCCCCGGTCCTTTACAGCCTCGATGCCCAGGGCATTGCCACGATTACGCTCAACCTGCCTGAGATCCGCAACCCGATCTCCGACCATGACCTGATCGAGGCCTTGCTGGGCCGACTGGACGATATCGAGAACGACCCCAATGTGCGGGTCGCGATCCTGACCGGCGCGGGTCCGGCGTTCTCGGCCGGCGGCAATCTCAAGATGATGAAGCCCGATGCGGGCGGACTCAACGCCAGTTTACCTGCCCGGACGAGGCGCAATTACAAGAGCGGGATCCAGCGCCTGCCGCTGGCCTTTGCCGCTTTGGAAGTGCCGGTGATCGCCGCGGTCAACGGCCCGGCGATCGGTGCGGGGCTGGACCTGGCCTGCATGTGCGATCTGCGCGTGGCGGGCGAAGGCGCCAAGTTCGCTGAGAGTTTCGTCAAGCTGGGAATCATCCCCGGCGATGGCGGGGCCTGGTTGCTGCAGCGGATCGTCGGTTTCTCCAAGGCCGCCGAGCTGACCCTGACCGGCGAGACCATCGATGCCGCCGAAGCGCTCAAGATCGGGCTGGTCAGCCAGGTCGTCCCCGACGATCAGCTGCTCGATGCCGCTCACAAAATGGCCGCGCGGATCGCCTGCAACCCGCCCTTCGCGGTGCGCATGGCCAAGCGCCTGATCTGGGACGCGCAATCGATGTCGATCGGACAGGTGCTCGAGATGTCGGCCGCGATGCAGTCGGTTGCGCACGCCACCAAGGACAACACCGAAGCGGTCAACGCCTTCCTGGAAAAGCGCAAACCGGTGTTCAAGGGCGACTAATTCACAGCGAATGTGAAACTGATTTGGATATCACATTACAATGTGATATCCCGCGAATCATGGCTACAAACATCATCGAACGCGTCCGGCGGCTGGTTGCCGATGGGGGCATGTCCCGCTCTGGTCTGGCCCGCGCGGCCGGGCTTCACGCCAACACTTTGCGCGATTGCACCGAAGGCGACTGGAACCCCACCACCGAAACGCTGCGCAAGCTCGAAGCCTTCCTGTGGGACAGCGACGAGAGTCCGGTGCTGGTCCCGATCGAGGAGATCATCGACGAGGCCCGCAATGGCCGGATGTTCATCCTGGTCGACGACGAGGACCGCGAGAACGAGGGCGACCTGGTGATCCCGGCACAGATGGCCACTCCCGATGCGGTCAACTTCATGGCGATGCACGGGCGCGGACTGATCTGCCTGACCCTGACCCGCGAGCGGACCGAGGCGCTAGGGCTCGAACTGATGAGCCGCAACAACGGCACCCGCCATGAAACCGCCTTCACCGTCTCGATCGAAGCGCGCGAAGGCGTGACCACCGGCATTTCCGCCGCCGACCGCGCGCGCACCGTCGCAGTGGCGATCGATGCCGGCAAGGGCCGGCAGGACATCGTCACCCCCGGCCACGTCTTCCCGCTGATCGCGCGCGATGGCGGCGTGCTGGTCCGGGCCGGGCACACCGAAGCCTCGGTCGACATTTCGCGGCTCGCCGGGCTCAACCCCTCGGGCGTGATTTGCGAGATCATGAACGAGGACGGGACCATGGCCCGGATGGACGATCTGGTGCCGTTCGCGCGCAAGCACGGCCTCAAGATGGGCACGATCCGCGACCTGATCGAATACCGCCGCAAGCATGACCACCTGGTCGAATGCGTCAGCGAAGCGCCGTTCACTTCGGACTACGGCGGCGAATGGACCGCCAAGAGCTATCGCAACAAGACCGATGGCACAGTCAACATCGTCCTGCAAAAGGGCCATGTTGTGCCCGGCGAGCCCACGCTGGTGCGGATGCACGGCATTTCGATCTACTCCGACGTGCTCGGCCAGCCCGGCCCGCGCAAGCGCGTGCTGCAGCGCGCGATGGATGAAATTGGCCGTGCCGGCGCGGGGGTGATCGTGCTGCTGATGCCGAGCTCCCCCGAACAACTCAACGCCGAATTGACCCGATCCCCCTTGCCCGAGATGGACCTGCGCGCCTATGGCATCGGCGCGCAGATCCTCGCGGACCTGGGTATTCACGACATGGTCCTGTTGACCAATTCGCACCGCAACATTGTCGCGATCGAGGGCTACGGCCTCAACATCGTCGGC
>JANPMA010000145.1:0-7455 GCA_031422595.1 Novosphingobium sp.
CCACTTCGCGCCATTGGATCACTTCGGGGCCGCCAGTGGTTTCGATGAAGGCTTGAGTCGCAAGCATGTCTGGTCTCCTGTCGCTGGCAGAATAGGGATGTGCTGCACCTTCTCAAGCGCAACAAAGCTGCTAGCCTGCGCATAATTCCTTGGGGGTCCCAATCCAGATGCGCAAACTGCTCCTCGCCGCCCTGGCGCTCGCCGCTGCACCGCTGGTGGCCCAGACCACTCCGGCACCGCTCGATCCGATGACCAACGACAAGGTCCCCAGCTATGACTGGGTGCGCCCGCAGGCCGACTATGTCCGGCGCGAGGTGATGGTGCCGATGCGCGATGGCACCAGGCTGTTCACCGTAATCGTGCTGCGCAAGGGCACCGCCGACGCGCCGATCCTGCTGAGCCGCACGCCCTATGACGCCTTTGGCGCAACCAGCCGCAACCGCAGCCAGCGGATCGAAGAGATCCTGCCGGTCATGGACAAGCCGTTCGTCAACGATGGCTACATCCGGGTTTACCAGGACGTGCGCGGCCTCAACAAGTCAGAGGGCGACTATGTCATGGCGCGTCCGGCGCGCGGTCCCTTGAACGCAAGCGGGATCGATCATTCGACCGACGCCTTCGATACGATCGACTGGCTGGTGAAGAACGTGCCGGAGAGCAACGGCAAGGTCGGGATCATCGGGTCCAGCTATCTGGGCTTCACCGCGCTGATGGCGCTGATCGACCCGCATCCGGCGCTGAAGGCCGCGGTGCCGCAATCACCGATGGTCGATGGCTGGATCGGCGACGACTGGTTCCACAACGGCGCCTTCCGCACATTCGGGTTCGACTATGCGCTCGAGCAGACCGTCAAAGAGGGCAACGGCGTGGTTCCCAAGGGATCCAGCGACGAATTTGTTACCTATCTGGCAGCGGTCTCTTCTGCCGGGTTCGCCCGCGCCTGGGGGATCGAACAGCTGCCGGCAGTGCGCAAGATGATCGAGCATCCGGCCTATGACCGATACTGGCAGGAACAGGCGCTCGACAAGCTGCTCGCCAGGCGCAAGCTGACCGTGCCGACGCTGGTGATGCTGGGGCAGTGGGATCAGGAAGACAGCTATGGCGGCCCGGCGGTGTACAAGGCGATTCTGGCTGCCCAACCCGACGCGCCGATCATGCTGGGGATCGGGCCGTGGCGCCATTCGGGCGCGAACTACGAAGGCTACGCGCTCGGCCCGCTCAAGTTCGAAGGCGATACCGCGTTGCAGTTCCGGCTGGACTGGATCAAGCCGTTCCTCGACTGCCGGCTCAAGACCAAAGCTGCGCCGTGCAGGGCACTGCCTGTCGCCGTGACCTATGCGACCGGCATCAACCGCTGGGAGGTCGATGACCGCTGGCCGGCGGGGAGCGAAGTGCCGCTCTACCTGGCTAGTGACAAGGGACTGTCGTTCCAGAAGCCGGCAAGGGCCGGCGCGGACACCTATGTCGCGGATCCCGCGCATCCGGTCCCATTCCTGCCGCGCCCGATCCGGATCGAAGGCGAGACCTGGAAGACCTGGCTGGTCCAGGACCAGCGCTTCGTCGAAGGCCGCGCCGACGTGCTGAGCTATGCTGGACCAGTGCTGACCCAGCCGGTCCATATCAAGGGCGCGCCGCGGGTCGATTTGCGCGCGGCGACCAGCGGGCAGGACAGTGACTGGGTGGTCAAACTGATCGACGTCTACCCGGCCGAGGCCACCGCGCCTTCGGGCCTGCCGGGTTACCAGCTGGGGATCGGGATCGAGATCTTTCGCGGCCGCTATGTGCATGGCTTCAGCACGCCTGCGCCGCTCAAGCCCGGCCAGACCTACAGTTTCGGCTGGTCGCTGCCGCACGTGAACCACGTGGTTCTGCCCGGCCACCGGATCATGGTCCAGATCCAGTCCAGTCTCTATCCGCTCTATGACCGCAACCCGCAGACCTGGGTTCCCTCGATCTTCGACGCCCCGCCCGGTGCCTACAAGAAGGCGACGCAGACGGTGCGTTGGGGCGGGAATGAGGCCAGCGCGGTGTGGTTGCCGCTGGTAAAGGATTGACGCGAAACAATTCCTCCATCACGATCCGGGCTTCTGTTCTTGGGGGATTCAGTGATGCGCAATCGCAGCGGGGGATTGATCTTGGCGGCATTTGCTGCGGTTCTGGCAGTGCCTGCTTCGGCTCAGTATGGATATGTATATGTGCCCGATTTCGAAGGGATCAATGCCGGCCAGGACGCTGAGATGGCCTGTCGGCGCGGGTTTCCTGTGCACCCCAGCGAGGTCAGCAGCACGACCTTCAGATCCGCAGCCTTGATGAGCTCCTATTGGAGCAAGGTCCAGTCCGGGCAGGTGCCGCTCGGCAGTTTCCTCCTCAACAAGCATACCCGCTGGACTGCGGGGGCAGTGTCGCTTGACGCCAAGACCCTGGCCGCGATGAAAGACCCCTATGCTGCCGAGGGGAATAACCTGGTTCCAAAGCCACTGCGCCTGGTGCGCGCGGGCGACGGTTCGACTGCGCTGGGGCTGTGGCAGGTGAACGACGCGGCGGGCCGTCCGGTCGGGACCTACCGGGCACTGCTGCGGCTCAAGAAGCGCGATTGGTGGCTCTCGTCGCTGGAACTGGTCGAACCGAATGGCTGGGCCGAACCGGTGGTCCAGTACTGCCATGTTCCCGGCGACGTGCTGGGCTACCGGCAGGCCAGTGCCAAGGCCGCTGTCGCCGATGCCCAGAAGCGGCTGAGCGCGGCGCGGCAGGAAGAGGCGAACGCGCGGGCCGGTGCGGACAAGGCGAGCGCGGCGGCCGAGGCGGCACCGGACAATGTGGGCCAGCAGGGGGCCGCCAAAGCTGCCGCCGAAGTGCTGCGCCGCGCCAGCGACAATGCCAGCGGCTTCCAATCGCAGTTCGACAAGCAGAGCGCCGAACTGGCCAGGATCGAAGCCGAGCAGAAGGCGCTTGAGGCCCAGCGCGAAGCAGGCAAGGCAGCGGCAAAGCCTTAGAGCAACTCTTGCGAAGTGTTTGAAGCAAAAGCCGTTCGTGGTGAGGAGGGACTGAGCGGAGCGAAGGCCCGTCTCGCACCATCGCCGCGCAGGCACTGCGGCAGGGTCAGGACGAGGCTAGGTGGATTTGCGGAGAAAGTGTCCTGGCTGGGGCGGAAGGATTCGAACCTTCGCATGCCGGTACCAAAAACCGGTGCCTTACCGCTTGGCTACGCCCCAGCAGGAGCGCGGCCTATAATCAGGCCGCGCGTCCAAGGGAAGGGGGATATTCAGGCCTCGGCTGCTTGTTCCAGCTTGTCGAAATCGGCGGCCGAATGGCGTTCGAGCAGGCCGGTCAGGGTGTTGACCTTCTGCCCGCGCTTGACCGCCGGGCGGGCGCCGATTTCCTCGACCCAGCGCCCGACGTTGGCGTATTCATGAAGTTGGAGGAACTGGGCCGCGTCGTTATAGGCCAGCCCGCGATAGAGCAGCCCGAACCAGGCATAGGTTGCCATATCGGCGATGGTGTACTCGTCCCCCGCCAGAAACCGCGCTTCGCCCAGGCGGTTGTTGGCGACATCGAACAGCCGCTTGGTCTCCATCGAATAGCGGTCGATCGCATATTCGATCTTGATCGGCGCATAGGCATAGAAGTGCCCGAACCCGCCGCCGATGAACGGCGCGCTGCCCATCTGCCACATCAGCCAGGACAGGCATTCGGCCCGGCCCTTGGGATCGGTCGGGATAAAGGCCCCGAACTTTTCGGCCAGATGCAGCATCATCGCGCCGCTTTCGAACAGGCGGATCGGTTCCGGGCCCGAACGGTCAAGCAGCGCGGGGATCTTCGAATTGGGATTGATCGCGACAAAGCCCGATCCGAACTGATCGCCTTCGCGGATGTTGACGATCCAGGCGTCGTATTCCGCGCCCGAGTGCCCGGCCTCGAGCAGCTCCTCGAACAGGATCGTCACTTTCTGCCCGTTGGGGGTACCCAGCGAATATAGCTGGAAGGGATGCTCGCCGACCGGGAGTTCCTTATCTTGCTGCGCACCGGCGGTTGGACGGTTGATCGCGGCGAAGCGCCCGCCGTTGTCCTTGTTCCAGGTCCAGACTGCGGGGGGCGTATATTCGGCGTCGGACATGGGCTTCTCCTGGAGCTATCGCGTTGTTGATCGCAACTTAGGCAGGGGTAAGGGCTTTGCAAGACAGTTGCGAATTGCGAGTGACAAGCCTGGCTTGTGACTGTCACAGCCGTTACCGCGAACTTTGCCACTTGCGGTCCGTGAATTGATGCACCTGATTGCCTGTCTGAGTCCCTAATCGTGGACCCAGAACCCGCTGGCGGCGAAATCTTCGCCAAGCCACCAGTTGAGCTTCGAGGTACTGTAACGGAAATTGGTCCGACCGGCCTGGCTTTGCAGCGGGGCGATCACCGCACCATTGGCATCGCGCCGGGCCTTCTGGGCTGCGGTCTCCGGAACCACGGCCACGATGTGACCCGACTTGCCTTCCACCGTGTTCCGGGCGCAGATCAGACCGATGCCGCCTGCGTTGGCGACGGCCTGCAGCTTGGTCAGCGTGCCGGTCTGCCGCCAGCCATAGTCCGATCCGTAATCGCACAGCCAGCGATACAGCGCGTTGGCGCGCATTTCGTCGACCGTATCGAGATAGGCGGGTTCAACTTTCTCCCCGGTGCGCAGGCGCTCAATCGCCTTGGATGTCCACCAGACGCGCGGCAGATAGACACCGGCCAGCGTGCAGAAATCATGCGCATAGAGGTTGCAATAGGTGGGTCCCGCAGGCTTGTAGCGCAGATGGGCCGGGTTCTCGCTGTCGAGATAGGCGGTAATCGCGGCGATTTCCTCCTTGCGCTTTTCCACACTGCCATTGCCGCGCTTGGGCATATTGTCTTCATTCAGCGGATAGGCCCCGCCGTTGTTGGGCAGATTGGTGCGCTGGGTGATGCCGCCAGGCTTGCGCTTCAGATGCACCTCGGGAAGGATCGACCCGGCGGCGGCAGCCGGCCGGCCGGGTACAGACACCGGCGCGGCAATCACCGGCTGTGGCACTGGCGGAGGAGGTGCTGGCGGCGCTGCAACGGGCTTGAGCAGGACGGCGAAGGCAAATCCCCGCTTCAGCGCGCCCTGGATGCTTGCCTCAACTTCCAGAAAGCCGTTCACCGGCACATCGTTGATGGCCTTGACCAGCGAATGGCGCGGCAAGGCTGCAATGCGGTTGTTTGGCTCGCCCGCGCGGGGTTCGCGTGGCGCGCTGCGCAGCGATAGGGGGTCTGACAGCGTTTCCACGCGATAGGTCTTGCCTGGTGCGGTGACCGGGCTGGGTGGCGGCACGGGGGTTACCGGCACTTCCACCGGCGGTGTGAAGGCAATCGCCCGCGCCGCTTTGATATATTCGGCGATGAATTCGCCATAATACTTCCTTGTGCCGTCGGCGAGGGTAACAAAATGGCCCTGCTGCAGCCCCTTGCCCGGCTTGTAGCCGCCGGTGTTGTAGGCAATGGCAACCATGCACAGTTCCATGTCGGTCAGCACCGGCTTGGTGTGCAGGTTCAGCTTTTCGGCCTTGCTCTTGAGCTCCGACAGGCACTTCCCCAGCGTCTTTTCGAACACTTCGTAGTCGCGGTTGAGGAAGTAATTCGGGTCGGTATTCTCGAAAAACTGGATGTCATACTGGAACATGCCATAGCCGTGGCAAAACTTGTTCGGGTTGGCGACATAGGGCTGATACGCGGGGATCCTGGCCGCCATGGCCACGAATGCGGCACGGCCGATCTCGAACATTCTTGCCCCTTGCGGATGCTGGAGCAATTGCGCCTTGTCTCGGGGCCAGGCCGACGCACGCTTGGGGTAGTCGAGGATGTCGCCGGTGCACAGCTTGAGGATTTCCTCCACCGGCACGCCTTTGCGCGAAAGTGGCCCCCAGATCTCCTTGCCCGTCTCCTGATAGGCAATCGCCGCAATCAGATCGATCGGAAAAGCGGTGCCCTTGATCGCAGCGTGGACACGGGTACCGAAATTGCCTTTGAACCACGCCATATCGGCTGCAATGCTCATCCCTGTTCTCCCCGGTCTGGCCGCGTTGCGGACGGCTTGAAGGCGGGATACTGCGCGCAAAGCGGCAATCGGGCAATGCATAAATGCTGATCAGTTTGGTGAACTCGTCCTTCATCTCGTAAATCATTTCGATGAAATACTTCAGCCATAAGGAGTGCAAGGGCTACGGTGACAGTTAAGGCAGTCGCTTAACTTTATCTGGGCGATGTTGCAGGTGCCGCCATGATCCGAACGGTTGCAAGGCGGTTGCGGATGGAGCTGGACAAGCTAGGCTTGCGCCATGTCGATACGCAAAATCCTGATCGCGGCCGCGGCCGCCCTCACGCTCGCCAGTCCCGCCCTGACCCAGGAGCCGCTCAGCGCGGAGCGGGTGACCGATACGGTCCGCACGCTCACCGACGACTGGTTCCAGGGCCGCGCGCCGGGGACCTTGGGGGAACAGCGCACGGTCGGCTATCTGATCGGGCGGTTCCAGGCGCTGGGGCTGGAGCCGGGCGGGCCGGATGGCAAATGGGTGCAGGAAGTGCCGCTGCTTCACACCCGGTTGGGCGCGCCGCAGCAGCTGGAACTGGCGACGCCCAAGGGCGCGTTGCCGCTGAAGCTGGGGACCGACGCCTACCTTTCGACCTTGCGCAACGAGGACGTGGCCACGGTTGCCGCCGCGCCGCTGGTCTTTGTCGGCTACGGGGTCCAGGCGCCCGAACGCAAGTGGGACGATTACAAGGGCCAGGACCTCAAAGGCAAAGTCGCGGTCTTCCTGATCAACGATCCCGATTTCGAGGCCGGTCCCAAAGAGCCGGTCGCCGGCAAGTTCGGCGGCAAGGCGATGACCTATTACGGGCGCTGGACCTACAAGTTCGAGGACGCCGCGCGGCGCGGGGCGGTGGCAGCGCTGATTGTCCATGATGCCGAAGGCGTGGGCTATGGCTGGAATGTGATCGTCAGCCCGGGCGGGGAGAATTACGGCCTGGTCCGCAAGGACGGCAGCCAGACCAGTCTGGCGCTGCAAGGCTGGCTGAGCCACGCGATGGGCGATCAGCTGTTTGCCGCGGCCGGGCAGGACCTGAGCAAGCTGCGTGTCGCGGCGCGCTCGGCAAAGTTCAAGCCGGTGGCGCTGGCGGGGGTGACGCTTAGCGCGGCGATCCCCTCAAGCCACGAGGCGGTGACCAGCCGCAATGTGCTCGCCCGTCTGCCCGGCACCACCCGCGCCGACGAAGTGGTGATGATCGGCGCACACTGGGATGCTTACGGGCAGGGCAAGCCCGACGCGCAAGGCAAGATCTACCGCGCCGGGGCCAACGACGATGCCTTGGGGATCGCCGCGATGCTGGAGATCGCCCGGCGAATGAAGGCCAGCGCACCGCCCCAGCGCTCTGTGGTTTTCGCCGCCTGGACCGCCGAGGAGCGCG
>JANPMA010000146.1:0-4233 GCA_031422595.1 Novosphingobium sp.
GGGCGGCAACATCATCACCCGCGTGCTCGACAGCTATGGAATCTTCGACAAGGTCGGCGGCTGGATCGAAGGGCAGCTGAAATCGCTAGGGATCACTGGTTCGGCGATCAAGGCGGCGGTCAGCAAATTCATCGATTCGCTGGGCTGGCGCGACATCTTCAGTCTGGGCAGCGTCTGGAACCGCGCCAAGGCGATCTTCACCGACCCGATCAGCCGGATCATTTCTTTCGCCAAGGGCCTGTTCTTCAAGATCCTCGAGATGGTCCAGGAGGCGGTGCTCAAACCGCTGGCTGCGCTCGCCGCGCAGACCCCGTTCTACACCTTGCTCAAAGCCGTGCTGGGCAAGGATCCAGTCACCGGTGAAAAGTATGAAGGCGGAGCGGCCGAAGTGATCGGCGGCTTCATGACGATGATCGGGCAGCAGGAGCTGTGGCAGAACATCCAGAAGGCCAACGCCATCCCGCGCGCCTTTGCCTGGTTCAAGACCGCGATGAAGGGTCTGATGAACCTGGTCACCAGCATTCCGACGCGGTTCATCGACGGGCTCAAGAGCCTGGAGATCATGGACTTTGTCGTCCTGCCGCGCGCTTTCATCAAGATCGGCACGGTCTTGGGCAGTTTCCTGGTCGATTTCGGCAGCTGGGCGCTGGGCACGATCATCGATCTGTTGAAGATCATCGTCGAAGTCGTGGCGCCGGCGGTGATGCCTTACATTGCCAAGGCAGCCGGTGCCTTCAACACCATCTTGCGCAACCCGATCGGCTTCGTCGGCAACCTGGTGCGCGCGGCGATGCAGGGCTTCCGACAGTTCGCGGCCAATTTCCTGACCCACCTGCAGGCCTCGCTGGTCGGCTGGCTAACGGGCGCGATGGCCGGGGCCAACATCTACATCCCGCAAGGGCTGAACCTGCGCGAAATCCTCAAATTCGTGCTCTCGATCCTCGGCCTCACCTGGCAGAACATCCGCGGCAAGCTGGTCCGCGCGACCAACGAGACCACCGTGGTGGCGCTGGAGACCGGGTTCGACATCGTCCGTACCCTGGTGACCGAAGGCCCGGCGGCGGCCTGGCAGAAGATCCTGGAAGTCATCGGCAACCTCAAGCAGATGGCGATCGACGCGATCATGGACTTCGTGAAGAGCCGCGTGGTCCAGGCGGCGGTAACCAAGCTGCTGTCGATGCTGTCGCCTGCGGGGGCGTTCATCCAGGCAATCATCGCGATCTACAACACGATCATGTTTTTCGTCGAACGCCTGCGCCAGATCGCGGCAGTGGCGGCCAGCTTCATCGATTCCATCGCCGCGATCGCCTCGGGCAATATCGGTTCCGCAGCCAACAAGGTCGAGACGACAATGGCCGGGCTGCTGACCCTGGTGATCAGCTTCCTGGCCCGGATCGCCGGACTGGGCCGGGTGTCGGATGCGGTAACCAACCTCATCAACCGCATCCGCGCACCGATCGACCGGGCGCTGGATGCGGTGGTACGGTGGATTGTGACGCAGGCGCGGCGGTTGGGGGCGGCTGTAATGCGCGGCGCGCGCGGGGCTGTGGCAAGAGTGCTCGGCTGGTGGCGCGTGCGCAAGCCATTTCGCGACGGAGGGGGCGCAACGCACAACCTGTATTTCCAAGGCGAGGGACGCAATGCTCGGTTGATGATGGCGAGTACGCCAATGAGTTTCGAGCAGGTCTTGAACGATACCAGCAATGGCATCCCCGATGCACAGCGTACGGCGCTTCGCGGACGACTAGGCATTTTGAGTGCGAAGATCGCGAGACGGGCCGACAGTCTTGGAGATCAGGCCGCACAGGACGCGTTCCAGCGTGAGATTGAAGGTGATGTAAATGCGTTGGCATTGGACCTAGGCAGGTTCATGAACAACGCGGAAGGCCTTCCCGTTACAGCGGTAAGCTGGGGAAGTAGTTCCGGTCGCGCGGGTTCGGTTCGAGCAGAACCCTTGACACGGATACCCGGGAATACAACCGGCAGTGCAGCAACTGGTGATCGCGATCATGCCTATGGCTTCGCGTTGGTCTCACGCTTCGACCAACCGAGTCCCCACACTCGTTTCGGTGGAACCGTCACCGTTGACAAGTCAAGGGTCACCGCCGCGCACCTTTTACACCACGGACTCCATGGACCCTACGAAGCACCTTGGAACATCGCTTTGGCCGATCAAGGCCTTAACAACCGCATGGCCGGGATTGAAGGGCCGATTGTGACTGCAGTCAACGCAGGTAAGCGGCTTCGCTACAATGTTGCCGTTAGTTATTTCAACAACACCACGCCGCCACCACGGGCTATGACCGATCCAGCTCCTGCGCTTGCTGATGTGCGTCAGTGGGTCGATTTCTATATCGCAAGTTCGATTACGATTACCGCCCATGAATGGGATGGAACAGCTTACACTCGTCCAGCCGGAGGAGGTTCAGCACCCGGTGTGCAGACACCGATTCGAGGTCAACCGGCAATACCAATGGAACAACAAGTGCTTGGTGAGCTGAGAAGTAGACTTGTTCAAAGTCAGACGGTTACCGAAGGGAGCAATACATATACCGCAACATCTGTCTCTGCGATCGATACGTTTGCTCGCGATGTCATGCGAACCGAGGCACAAGTTGTCCGGACCGCGTTTGCCGCACTTACTGGCAGCGGCCAGATACGCAAATTCTCGTCGCGTGGCCCCTTCTATATAAGGAACTGATCTATGTCCGCAATTGGAGCCGATAGCGTGGCGCTAGCAATCGCCAAGCATGTGCCCAGTTCTTTCGATCCGCCCTGGACAGACTATGCTGCAAACTTCGGCAGCGATCCTGAGTTGATTCGGAAGATCGAGCTACTCTATTTCGCAAATCGAGAATCCAAGATCAAGGACATCGACCTAGCCAGACTCAATCTGCGTCGGGCGTTATGTCAGATGCTGGTTGCCGATATGGTTGCTCCGACACTCGATGATCCGGCTGGCCGACTTTATCGAGATAACGACTTTCCGCTGATTTGTGGCTTTTTGGGCGTGAAAGCAATTCAACCTTTGGCGCGCAAATTCGGTCAAATCGAAACTAGCGATCTGCAACGAAAGCTGATTGTTGCCGGCTTGGCACAAATCCTCGCTTGGAATTCCAAGCTCGAGGGGCAAATCGACGCCATTTTGACCACCTGGCTCTCAACCTTTCCGATGCAAAACCGGCTCACCAATGGCTGGCTTGCTGCTGCTGCGCGAACGATCACCAGCCCTTCCGGAGATCTCGAATTACTAATCAAAGATAGCAAGTCATTACCACAATACTTTGAAACTTATCAAATTTCATTGGCCGTATTCGAAAGGTCAGCGCTGTTCAGGACCTGATCTATTCCACAAACCTGGGATGAGTGTTCAAGCATCTAGCCTACCCCCCCCTAAGCAACTGCACCCCCCAGTCCCGCTCGAACAGGTAAAGCAACAACCGCGCCGCCTCCCCTCGTTCACCAGTCAGCCCCCCATCGCGTTCCATCAGCAACCGCGCGTCGTCATGGGCCAAGGGTAACAACCGCTGGATCTGCTCCAGGCTTGCCACCCGGAACGGGGTGTCGCCCGACTGGCGGGTGCCGAGCAATTCGCCCCCGCCGCGCAGGCGCAGGTCTTCCTCGGCCAAGCGAAACCCATCCTGACTCTCGCGCATCAGCGCCAGCCGCTCGCGGGCGGTTTCGCTCAATGCCTCGCCGCGCAGCAGCAGGCAGGTGCTCTTGCCCTCGCCGCGCCCCACCCGGCCGCGCAGCTGGTGGAGCTGGGCGAGGCCGAAGCGTTCGGCCTGTTCGATCACCATCAGGGTTGAATTGGGGACATCGACTCCGACTTCGATCACTGTGGTGGCGACCAGCAGCCCAGCCTCGCCGCGCGCAAACCGCTCCATCGCGGCGTCCTTTGCCTCGGGCCTGAGCTGCCCGTGAACCAGCACCACCGTGTCTCCAAAGCGTGCCTTGAGCTCGGCATAACGGGCCTCAGCCGCGGCAATGTCCTCACTCTCCAGTTCGCGGACCATCGGGCAGACCCAATAGGCCTGGTGCCCGCTCTCCAGATGTCGCCCCACTGCGCCGACCACGTCAGCCATGCGCTCAACCGCGACGACGCGGGTGTCGATCGGCTGGCGGCCGGGGGGCATCTCGTCGAGCCGGCTGACGTCCATCTCGCCGTACTGAGCGAGCGTCAGCGTGCGCGGGATCGGGGTGGCGGTCATCGCCAGGCAGTGCGGGGTGCGC